>NZ_JBFUGX010000831.1:0-1588 GCF_056402675.1 Polaromonas sp. P3_C2
GCGCATTACCTCTGCGAGCAGGCCATTGCGTCCGCAGCGGCAGGCGACACAAGCCAGGCCCTGGAGACATTGCAGCAGGCTGTGGCCATGGCCCCGGTGTCGGCCCGCCCACTGATTGACCTGGCCAAACTGCAGCATCAGCTCGGCAAGTCCCAGGATGCCTTGCGCACATTGCAGAAGCTGGAAGACCTGGCACCGCAAGGCCTGCCACTTGCCGCCGGCCTGCTTGCCAATATCGCCCAGGCAAGCGGCCAGGAAGCCGCCGCACTGGAGTTGCTGAAGACCAGTTACGCCAACGCACCGTCCATCGACGTGGTTGAAGCCATCGTCAAACTGGAAAAAGACCCTGCGTCGGCACGCCAGTGGTATGCCAGGCACATGGAACGCCAGGCGTCCCTCGTCGCCGCCGGCAAATGGATAGAAGGGGAACAACTCCAGGATGCGCACCATCACGCACTGGTGCAGCGCTCGCTGGGTCAGGCAACCAAGCCGTTGATGCGCTATCGTTGTGCCGCGTGCGGCTTTGAAGCCACGCAGCACTTCTGGCACTGCCCCGGCTGCCAGGCCTGGGACAGCTACCCGACCCGCCGGATAGAAGAACTATGAACACCCCCGTGGCTGCGCTTCGCTCCGCCTCCCCCCTTGCAGGGGGCGACACTGGCGGCCCGGCAAAGCCGGTTCCGCGGTGTCCGCTTGGCAAGAAAAGCAGCCTTTGAGCGGTGAGCCGTTTTAGAACAGACATACATGACAGTTCCAACCCTATCCCCTGAAAAGATCGCCAAAGCCCGTGTCCTCGTGGTGGGCGATGCCATGCTCGACCGGTACTGGTACGGCGCGGTAGACCGCATCTCGCCTGAGGCCCCGGTGCCCGTGGTACGTGTCACGCGCACCGAGGAACGCATAGGCGCCGCTGCCAACGTGGCCTACAACATCGTCACGCTGGGCGCGCAAGCCTCGCTGCTGACCGTGGTGGGCGACGACGAGGCCAGCCACCAATTGGAGGCATTGGTCGAAAAAACCGGCATCGCCCCTTACTTCGGCCGCGATGCACGGCTCAAAACAACGGTCAAACTGCGCGTCATCGGCCGCCAGCAGCAGCTGATCCGGCTCGACTTCGAAAACACACCGGAAAACGAGGTGCTCGCCTCCCAGTCCGCCACATTTGAAAAACTGCACACGCAGCACGACGCCGTGCTTTTTTCCGACTACGGCAAGGGCGGCCTCGCGCATATCGTGCTGATGATCGCCCAGGCGCGCGCTGCCGGCAAGGTAGTGCTGGTCGATCCCAAGGGGGCGGACTACGCGCGCTACAAAAACGCCAGCATCATTACGCCGAATCGCGCCGAACTCGAGCACGTGATCGGCACCTGGAGCGACGAAGCCGAGCTGCGCACCAAAGCCCACAACCTGCGCACAACCCTCAATCTTGATGCCCTGCTGCTGACCCGCAGCGAGGAAGGCATGACCCTGTTTGACGCCCAGGGTGAGCTGAATGTACCGGCCGTGGCGCGTGAAGTGTTCGACGTCACTGGCGCTGGCGATACGGTGATCGCCACACTGGCGGCCATGGCGGCCACGGGCATGAACC
>NZ_JBFUGX010000832.1:0-1585 GCF_056402675.1 Polaromonas sp. P3_C2
CTCTCCGGGCCTTCGGTGCGTAACCCGCGAAATGTGTTGGCACATCTCTGCCAGCGGGATTCGCCACGGGCCACCGCACCAAAGCGTCCTACTTCAAGCGCTGGTCTCGTCGTTTTGAAAAGTAGCTCAACCACCACCCAATATATATCGTCGTCCCCGAATCTTTGCACCGACCGAACCGCACGGAATTCATCGAAATCGTATTCGTCGAAGCTTCTCCCGAGAAAGAGAGATGTTTTCCAATCGCGAATACGCTTTGTCTTTTGATTGACGTCAAAATTGAAACTGCCATGCTGGGAAGTCCATAGCATCCACCATACGGTGCCAACCATCATGAATGTACCGGTGCAAAGGAGAAGCCATGACAACCACGGCTCTGGTGCCCGGCGACCCAAAAACGCGATGAAACCGCCGCTGCAAATCATCAACGGAACCGCCAAAATGAGGAGTATCCAAGCAGCCAAACCAGCAGATGCTTCGGTTTGAAGTGACCTCCAGTTTTGCGGCCCGTCAGTGGACGGCAAGACCGGCGGACTTTGCGTCATGCGGCGCTGATGGGCGTCAAACGGAGATATCCGACGCCTCTAGATCTTCCACTTCGCCATCAACTGCGCGGGTGACAGCGAGTCGTAGCCTTCAAAAGGCTGGTGGATCCATGGATTGGTGGGCAGCAACTCAACCGAATAATCAGGCTGAAAAGTAGACACGCCCTTGGTCCAGATCACAGCGCTGCGCAGCTCGGTGATGGGTTTGTAGTTGTTCTTGAGCTGGTGGATCACGGCGTTGAGCGTGTGGCCGGAATCGGCCAGGTCATCGACCAGCAGCACCTTGCCCGCGATTTCGCCCTTGGGCGTGGTGATGAAGCGGGCGATGTCGAGGTTGCCCTGCGTCATGCCGGCGTCGGCGCGGTAGGAGCTGGTGGACATGATGGCCAGCGGCTTGTCGAAAATGCGAGAAAGGATGTCGCCGGGACGCATGCCACCGCGAGCCAGACACAGGATGGTGTCGAACTGCCAGCCGGACTGGTGGATCTTGATGGCCAGTTTTTCAATCAGGTTATGGTACTCGTCGTAGCTCACATAGAGATGCTTGCCGTCTTCTGTCAACATGAAATGCTCCTGATTTGATAGCTGCTTGCGCCCGTCCCTATTGGGTTGGGTGCATTTTTTGCTGAGGTTTTCTGGCTAGGCGGCGTACGGATTGCGCAGCAGGATGGTGTGGTCACGGTCCGGGCTGGTCGAAATCATGTGGATCGGCACACCGGTGACTTCCTCGATCCGGTGCAGGTATTTCTGCGCGGCAGCCGGCAGCTTGTCGTATTGCGTGACGCCCACGGTGCTCTGGCTCCAGCCCGGCAAGGTCTCATAAATCGGCTTGCAGCGCTCGATCTCTTCAGCGCCCATCGGCAGGATGTCGGTGATATGGCCGTCAAGCTCGTAGCCGGTGCACAGCTTGAGCTCGTCGATGCCGTCCAGCACGTCGAGCTTGGTGATGCACAGGCCCGAGAGGCCGTTGACCTGGGCCGAGCGCTTGAGCAGCGCAGCGTCAAACCAGCCGCAGCGACGGCTACGTCCCGTGGTCACGC
>NZ_JBFUGX010000833.1:0-1584 GCF_056402675.1 Polaromonas sp. P3_C2
ATCCAGTGTTTTCGCCTGTACGGCGCAGAACTCATCAGCGCGCCGATTGACGCCCATGGCGTCAAGACCGACGAGCTCGAACAACTCATCGCCCAGCACAAACCCAAGTTTGTGTATTTGATTCCCACCTTCGGCAACCCCAGCGGCGCGCTGCTCAGCCTGGAGCGCCGCAAGAAGGTGCTCGAGATGGCCGTCAAATACCAGACGCTGATCGTCGAAGACGACCCCTACGGTGACCTCTACTTTGGTGAGGCGCCGCCACCCTCACTGCTGGCCTTGAGCGCCGGCGTGCCTGGCAGCCGCGAGCTGCTGGCGCATTGCGGTTCACTCAGCAAGGTGCTGAGCCCCGGCCTGCGCGTGGGCTGGATGATCGCCCCCGCCGAACTGCTGGCCAAAGCCACCATGTGCAAACAGTTCAGCGACGCCCACACCAGCACCTTCGCCCAGGCCACCGCTGCCCAATACCTCAAGGCCGGCCGCATGCCCGCCACGCTGACCCATGTGCGCAAGGTGTACGGCGAGCGCGCCAATGCCATGGGCGCAGCGCTCAAGCGCGAGCTCGGTGACGCGATTGAATTCACCCAGCCGCAGGGCGGCTTGTTCTTCTGGGCACGCCTGACGGGCGCGGGCGGCAAAAGCAAAGACGCCGGCGAGTTCGCCAAAAAAGCCATTGAGCAGCTCGTGGCCTTTGTGCCCGGCGCGCCGTTCTACGCCAGCAACCCGGACCTGGCCACGCTGCGGCTGAGCTTTGCCACCGCGGATGTGGCGAAGATTGAAGAGGGTGTGGCCCGGCTGGGCAAGGCGTTGTAAGGCGACCGGCCAGCTTTGCTGCCTATCGCGGGCGGTCGCCGATGGCCTCGCGCGATTGATCGATTAAAAAAAGAAAAAAGACGCTTATGAGTGACTACCAACCGGATCCTTTCACCAACCCCGGGCCACAAGGCGGCGGTATGAACGCAGACGCTTACCCGGCGCCACCCCAATTGCATTGGGCTTTGGTGCTGCTGTTTACGCTCCTCACGCTTGGGGTCTTCATGATCGTCTGGATGTTCGTCCAATCCACCTGGGTGCGAAAAATCAATCCGGCGTCGAATGCGACGACCCAATTCGTCATTTATGTTCCGCTGGCCATTTTTGCCCAGATACTGTTTGAAGGCTCAGACAACCTCAAGGGGGTTGGTTTTGTCTTGATGCTCGTGTCGTATGTGATCTTCTATTTCGGGGCTTATTCCATCCGCAGGTCCATGCTGAACCACTACAACAGCGTTGAACCCATGCAGCTTGAGCTTTCAGCGGCCATGACTTTCCTCTTCAGCACCTTCTATTTGCAGTACCACATGACCCGTATTGCGCAATGGAAAGCCGCTTCGAAATTGGCCATATAGCAGCTGCCGGGCCTGTTTACCTTCATGACTCCTGCCGCCGCGCACAGCGCTCCCCACGCCAGCATTTCCCCCGCCGTTCGGCGCTCCATCCTTCTTCTTTCATTTGGCACCTTTGCCAGCATGATGGCCCAGCGCATTTGCGACGCCATGCTGCCCGAGCTGTCGCGTGTGTTTGCCGTCAGCCTGGCCCAGGCTGCAC
>NZ_JBFUGX010000834.1:0-1580 GCF_056402675.1 Polaromonas sp. P3_C2
TGACTATGAACTGCCGGTCAAAGGTTACGCGATGGCGGACATGGCACGCGCGGCATTGCCCCTTGCCGACCCCGACAAGGTTCAGGCCATGGTGAATCTGTCGGTGTTTCATCACGGCCGCAAGTTCATCGAGGCCAACACGGCCATTTTGTGCTGTGGGCTCACACCTGGCAAGCCGGGCCCGTTTGACTATCTGGACTTGCTCCAGGCTATTGGCCATGACAACCTGATGAGCCGCATCAATTTCCTGTCCGACGTCCAGGGCATTCCGAATCAGGCCTTGGTTTTTGCGAACACTATTGACGCAACCTACAAGGGTTACCCGTACTACACGTATGAGCGCTCAAGAGTGGAGGCAAGGCTCGCTGCAAAGTCCGCCGGAGCCGAAAAAGAGCAATTGCTCAAGGCCGCGCACCAAAACGCGTTCGACGCAGCCTACTGGGAGCAAGGCCAGTCGCTCGTCGCAGTAAGGGCCCTGAATCATTTCAATGCTGACGGCGGTCAGTACTATGGACACTACGACAATCTTTACTATGCCGATGTTCCGTTCCGTCCTTATTACTGGACCTGGGCAGACGGCGGCAACTTGCAGACGCATGTTGAAAACGAAATTGCCGCTTTGAAGAATGCCACTTCGGAAATCGGAACCTTCTCGCAGCTGCACGGGCTATACCGTCAGTTTTTCCCCGACCAGGGGCGGGACACCGATCTTTTGGCGTCAATCGCCGGGCGTTTTGTGGGCTCCCCGGAACTCAATAGCATCCTCGGCGCCGAGGCTACGAGGCAGGGAGACACCGGGAAAGCGCAGGCTTACTATCGCGACAACCTCAAGCTGGCACCCACGCGGTGGACTTCCTATAGCGATGTGGCATGGATGCTGTTCGCGGCGGGTGACGTCAAGGCCGCCGCCAAGATGTTCCATTCTTACGAGGGCTTCAGGAAGGGGTCCGAAGACGGCCGGGTTGCCACCGCGAACCTTGCTTATGAGGCCGGGTCGTATTTTTACTGGGCGGGTTATTTCGACCTTGCCAGGCCGTTTTATCAAATCGCCGCGTCTCAGAGGTCGGGGTCGTCCGGTGAAATCACG
The DNA here is from genome assembly GCF_056402675.1 of Polaromonas sp. P3_C2. Classification (NCBI taxonomy): domain Bacteria; kingdom Pseudomonadati; phylum Pseudomonadota; class Betaproteobacteria; order Burkholderiales; family Comamonadaceae; genus Polaromonas; species Polaromonas sp. P3_C2. The sequence goes on from NZ_JBFUGX010000834.1 coordinate 1,088, forward strand.
AGCGATGCGCGTCTGAAGCTTCTTGCCGGCGATATTCAGGGCGCGATGGCCGGCACCTTGCGGCGTGCGCAACGTTACCAGGAGTCGTATGCTTACCGGGACTATCTGGGGCTTCTTCATGCAAGCGGCCATTCCAAAGAGGCCTGGGCCGGCTTTGAAATGCTGGCGAAACAAAGCCGCGCTCCTCACATTTGGGAGTCCGCGCTGGTCGGGCATCACATTTCCGGACAGYCTGAAGCGGAGGTCGTGAGTTGGGCGCAACAGGGGAAATTCGGGGGCACAACAGAGGACAAGATCGCCGCAGCCATTCACCTTGTGCGCTTTGCAACCACGGACCGCACGCCTTCCAGCGGCTTGTCTCAGGCAGTAGACGCACTGGATTTGCCGCGATGGAAATTACCCGAATACCCCCAGCCGGTTTATGAAGGGCATTCGATCCTGCTGAAAGCGCCAGTGAAAGAGCGCGTGAAATCCATGCACGCGTATTTTGTGG
>NZ_JBFUGX010000835.1:0-1580 GCF_056402675.1 Polaromonas sp. P3_C2
CGATGCGGCCGCGCACCTTGCCCGACATCAAGTCGGCGGCCTTTTCTACCGCTTTCGCCATCGAAATCTCTTCCACCATGGCCTCGAGCCTGGCAGTGTCCAGGTCTTTTGCCAACCGGTCCCAGGCCTGCTGGCGTTTGGCCAGGGGCGCCATCACGCTGTCGATGCCAGTCAGTGTGACGCTGCGCAGGATAAACGGCATCACCGTCGCCGGGAAATCCGCGCCCTGCGCGAGCCCGCAGGCCGTGACCACACCGCCATAGCGCGTCTGCGCACAGGCATTGGCCAGCGTGTGCGAGCCGACGGCGTCCACCACCGCGGCCCAGCGCTCTTTTTGCAACGGCTTGCCGGGGGCAGACAGCTCGGCCCGATCGATCACGCTGCTGGCGCCCAGTTGCCTCAGATAGGCTTCCTCACTGGCCTTGCCGGTGGCGGCCACCACGGTATAGCCCAGCTTGCCCAGCAAGGCAACGGCCACGCTGCCCACGCCACCGGTCGCGCCCGTCACCAGCACCTCGCCGTCGCCGGGTTTGGCGCCGTGCGCCTCCAGCGCCATCACGCTGAGCATGGCGGTGTAGCCCGCCGTGCCAATCGCCATGGTCTGGCGGGTGGTGAAGGCTGCCGGCAACTTCACGAGCCAGTCGCCCTGCAAACGCGCCCGCTCGGCCATCAGGCCCCAGCGCGTTTCACCCAGGCCCCAGCCGTTGTGCACAAAGCGGTCGCCGGCTTTCCAGCCGGGGTGGCTCGATTCCAGAACAGTGCCCGCGCCGTCAATGCCCGCCACCATGGGCCAGCTGCGCACCACCGGCCCCTTGTTGGTAATGGCCAGACCGTCCTTGTAGTTGAGGGTGGAGTACTCGACCTGCGCCAGCACGTCGCCCGCCGGAAGCTGGGCCTCGTCGGTGTCGGTGATGGCCGCTGAAAAGCCGGCGTCGGACTTGGTGAGCAGAAGTGACTTGAACACGGCGTTGTCTCCGGATGGGTTGTTGTCTCAAGGCCAGAAACACTGGAAAACCCGCGAAACTGAATTCTTAATTATGGATAATGGGCTTTCAGGAGGCTGACGATGCCCTTGGCACTCCGGAATTTGCTATTGTTTTAATAGCTGCTTGCGCCCGCCCCTATTGGCCTGCAGCTACTTTCCGTGCCTGAATAACGTGTATTTTGCCCTCCCGGGACCTGTTTTAGGCGCTTTTGGACTGCTTTTGGGCCTCAGGGGAACGCCTGAAGGCAGATTTTGCCGTTTTTTCAGAACAAAATTAGCCCGCAAGCCAATAAGGACCGGCGCGAGCAGCTACTCTTTTAATAGCACAAGACTCGACCGATAGAAGATGTTCTGTCAGCTCTAGACTGCGCTAGCCGCGCAAGATCGCCTCACCGGTCCGCGGGTTCACAAGGGTCACATTTTCGAGCGCCCGGATGCGCCAGATATCGTCCTGCCTCGTCAGCACGTCAATGATCAGTGTGTCCACTACGTGGAGGCCGGCCGGGTGGCTGGCGCCGGCAGCCAGGCGGCTCCAGAAATGGATGACCGCCGCCCCGTCTGCAATATGGGTGATATCGATGAGTTCGTTCTGGAG
>NZ_JBFUGX010000836.1:0-1579 GCF_056402675.1 Polaromonas sp. P3_C2
CGCATGGCCGGTCTGGTCAAAGTGGCGGCGTGCCCGGCGCGCATAAACAAACCCCGCCACACCACCGGCCGCCATGCCGACGAGGGCCAGCGTCTGCCCGAGGTGCCACACCGGAAAGGGATAAGACAGGCCGTTCTTGCTGATATACACCAGGCTGCCGATATGCAGGGCCTGGTCAATGGCCGGCAGGTATTCCGTGAACAGCAGGTACCACATCAGCAGCTGCAGCAGCACCGGGATGTTGCGGAACATCTCGATGTAGCCGTAGCACAGGCCGCGGATCAGGGCGTTTCGCGAAAAGCGTCCCACGCCCAGCAGGGTTCCCAGCACGGACGTGAGCACAATGCCCACCACGGCCACGCGAAGGGTGTTCACCAGCCCCACGAGGAAGGCTTTCCAGTAGGGATCGATCGAGTCGTAATTCAGCCAGCCTTCCCCAATGTCAAAACCGGCGGGCTGAAACAGAAAATCAAAGCCGCTCTGGATACCGCGCGTCTTCATGTTGCTCATGGTGTTGCTCACGAGCAGCCACACGAGGAAGACGATCAGGCTGACGGCCAGGATCTGGTAAACAACGGCGCGCGCCTGCTTGCTGCGCCAGGAAAAAACTCTGCGCCGCAGCGCCGGCGCCGGCCGTGCGGGAATCAGGGAATGCTCGGACATAAGGCGGTTACCCAAGTAAAACGGGCCGCTCGTCAACGGATGGTTGCGAGCGGCCCGTTGCGTTCAGCGCATCGGAAGGAGTCGTTCAGCGCACCGGCATGGCGTACATCTGGCCGCCTTTATTCCATTGGTTGTTTTGGCCGCGCGGCAGTGCCAGGGGCGTTTTGGGGCCGACGTTGCGGTCGAAGATTTCACCGTAGTTGCCGACGGCCTTGACGGCGCGAACCAGCCATTCCTTGTCCAGGCCCAGCAGCTTGCCGGTGTCTTCGCCACTACCGGTCAGGCGCATGACCACCGGGTCTTTGCTTTCCTTGGTCATGGCATCGACATTGGCCTGGGTCACGCCATATTCTTCCGCTTCGATGAGGCCGTAGATCACCCATTTGACAATGGCGAACCATTCATCGTCACCGCGGCGCACCATGGGGCCCAGCGGCTCCTTGGAGATCAGCTCCGGCAGGATCAGGTGGTCGGCCGGTACTTTGGCTTCCTTGTTGCGCACCGAGGCCAGGCCGGATGCATCCGTGGTGTAGGCTTGGCAACGGCCGGAGAAGTAGGCGGCGTTGACGGCTTCCTGCTTTTCAAACACGACGGGCTTCATGTTGAGGTTGTTGGCCTTGGAGAAGTCCGTCAGGTTTTTTTCCGTGGTGGTTCCGGACTGCACGCAGACGGTGGCGTTTTTCAGCTGCTTGGCGCTTTTGATCTTGCTTTTCACCGGGACCATGAAGCCCTGGCCGTCGTAGTAGGTGACGGCGGTCATGTGCAGGCCCAGAGAGGCGTCGCGCGTCAGCGAGAACGTGGTGTTGCGCGACAGGACATCGACCTCGCCGGACTGCAGGGCGGTAAAGCGCTGCTGGGCGTTCAGGGGAACCCACTTGATCTTGCTGGCGTCGCCCAGCACGCTGGCGGCGACGGC
>NZ_JBFUGX010000837.1:0-1576 GCF_056402675.1 Polaromonas sp. P3_C2
AAGTGACGGAGTTGTCCATGCCAAGCCGCCAGTCCGCTGTCCTGATACTGAACGTTGAGGAAGCTGACGATGCGTTGGTGATTTCCATGATCTGGCGCAGACGCTCGCCGGGTTTGACTTCGAGTTCAAACCGGGGAGGCGACACTGCCAATGCAAATTCGCTTGCCATTGCGCCAGGCGCAATCAGGGCGAAGGCCAAGCCAACAAGGCCAGCCGCATACTGCCGCAGGGCAAGTAACCGGAGACGGATCATTGCGTATCTACCTCGAAATAAAACTGCAGGGCCTGGGAAGACGTCAGCGCGCGCCCATCTGTTCTGAGAATCAGCTCAACGGTTTCTTCCAGGGTAGCCGCACTGACGACACCGTCGAAGATCAGGGTGCGGCCGCCAGATCGCAGTGAGCCAGGCAGCAAACGCCCCTGGGTTCTCCAGGTAACAAAGATGGGCTCGCCCGGGACCGGGGCGAGCCCCATGTAGAGCCTGACCGGCTGGGTCAACCAGCGCGAGAGGTTCAGGCGAAGCGCAACCCGCAGGCTGGCTTCCACCGAGTTGTCGGCCCCGCGGCCAGGAACCAGCTGCCGCCAGCGCATGGGGACGACGCTCTGGGTCGCGACGGTGCCGGTGTCATCCACGCGGGTCGTGGTGGCGGCTGCGTGTTGTGCAGTCAGCACGTTGGCAAGCAGCAGGAGGGCGGCAAATCCGATGAGGTGTGACAGGCTGACCGGTCTTTTCATCATCATGGGGAGGTCAGGGTGTAGCTGACGCGGCCGGTAAAGGTGCCCGAACCCACCAGTTGGGTATTGGCGTAGTTGAACTGCAGACAGCTTTCAAACCAGGTGTTGCGTGTAACGCTGAGCAGCGTTTGTGATGCACCGCCTACAAACGTTCCGCTGGGGATGGTGGGAGTCGGGTCTTGTGCGCCGCCGGAAACCCAGGAGATGGTATTGAACGGAATGGTGTCGCCCGTGGCATTGACCAGAGAGGCCGGTGCGGTGGCGGTGAGTGTGGCGTTGGCGCCGGTGCCCGGTGTGCGGTAAAAGCCGCCGACGTAAACCTGCGCGGGCACCGTGCAAAAGGCAAAGCTGTCATAAGGGCTGGCCGTAACGGTGCTGTCGGTTGTCATGGCGCTGGTGCCGGCTCCGATGTTGGCCGCTGGAATGGTGACTGAAACGCGATTGATGGTGGAATTGTTGCCGGGCGTACCTCCGGAGCTGAAATTGCCGCCGGTCATGGTTCCGGYGCCTACCTGCAAAAACAATGACTTGGTGCCTGCTGTGATGGTGACAACAAAGGCCTGGGCGCCCGCGCAGGCCAGAGCGCCGGCCCCCAATGCGGCGACGCGCAGCACTTGCAACACACTGCTGCGAGTGGGCACGAGGAACAGGGGTTGGGTGCGCATAAGTACCACTTTACGCTAACTCAGAAATATCAACAAAAATAAAAATGGCCCCGACAAGCGGGGCCACTTAAGGATTTATGTAATCAGAGTTGTGTAGCGGTGTAGGTAACGCGGCCATTTTTTGCGATGGTGCCGCCGTAGGTGCCCGCTGCTGGCAAGGTCGCGTTGAGGTAGGT
>NZ_JBFUGX010000838.1:0-1570 GCF_056402675.1 Polaromonas sp. P3_C2
GCGTAATACAGTGCGCCGATCTCGGTGGGCGTCACGCCACGGGTCGAACGATGGAGCAGCCGTGAACCCAGCTGCTTTTCCAGTTGCACCACCAGCTTGGTGGCCGACGGCTGGCCCATACCCATATCGGCAGCAGCCTTGCTGAAAGAGCCGAGGTCAACCACGCGAATGAAAAGCCGGATGGCTTGAATGCGGTCCATGGCCGCAAGTAGACCACGGCGACATCGGCCAGGCAATCATTTATTCCAAATTGGAATAAGCGTAATGCACGGGATGGGGCTTCCCCGCAGCCATCAACGCCGCGACCATCCGTCCAACGATCAGCAACCCTCTAGGAGACTTCAATGGCAAAAATGAAGGCCGCCATGGCCGCCGTTCTGGTGATGGAAAAAGAAGGCATCACGCAAGCTTTTGGTGTGCCCGGCGCAGCCATCAACCCGTTTTACTCCGCACTGCGTGAGCGCCAGTCAATCACGCATATCCTGGCGCGGCACGTCGAGGCCGCATCGCACATGGCCGAAGGCTACACACGCGCCAAGGCCGGAAACATCGGGGTGTGCATAGGCACCAGCGGCCCAGCCGGTACCGACATGATCACCGGGCTGTACTCGGCAATTGCCGACAGCATCCCCATTTTGTGCATCACCGGGCAGGCGCCCCGTGCGCGCCTGTACAAGGAGGATTTCCAGGCAGTAGACATTGAATCCATCTCCAAGCCGGTCACTAAATGGAGCGTGACTGTGCGTGAGCCGGCCTTGGTGCCGCGTTCCTTCCAGCAGGCCTTTCACCTGATGCGCTCGGGACGACCCGGCCCGGTGCTGATCGACCTGCCTTTTGATGTGCAGATGGCCGAAATTGAATTCGACATTGACACCTATGAGCCGCTACCGGTCTACAAGCCGGCTGCAAGCCGCAAACAGATCGAAAAAGCACTCGACATGCTTGCTGCTTCCAGCAAGCCTTTGATCGTCGCCGGCGGCGGCATCATCAATGCCGACGCCTCCGATTTGTTGGTCGAGTTTGCCGAACTCACCGGTGTGCCGGTGATCCCCACGCTGATGGGCTGGGGCACCATTCCCGACGATCACCCCCTGATGGCCGGCATGTGCGGACTGCAAACCAGCCACCGCTACGGCAACGCCACCATGCTGGCCAGCGACTTCGTCATCGGCATCGGCAACCGCTGGGCCAACCGCCACACCGGTTCGCCCGAGGTGTATTGCAAAGGCCGCACCTTTGTGCACGTCGATATCGAGCCGACGCAGATTGGCCGGGTGTTCAATCCGGACTTTGGCATTGTCAGCGACGCCAAAGCCGCACTGGAACTGCTGGTGCAGGTCGCCCGCGAACGCAAGATGGCGAAGAGCCTGCCCGACTATGGCAACTGGGCCACCCGCTGTGCTGAGCGGAAAAAGCTCATGCACCGCAAGTCCCACTTTACCGAGACCCCCATCAAACCGATGCGCGTGTATGAAGAAATGAACAAGGTGTTCCCGCGCGACACCATTTACGTGACAACCATTGGCCTGAGCCAGATTGCCGGCGCGCAGTTTCTCAATGTGTACGGGCC
>NZ_JBFUGX010000839.1:0-1569 GCF_056402675.1 Polaromonas sp. P3_C2
GTCATGGCGTCGGGCGAGAGCGAAGCACGCTCTTCCAGCATGATGCGGATCTCGTCTTCCCAGTCAATGTCGTCGGGCGTCAAGGTCACAAGGCCCAGCGCCAGCGCCTGATCAGCGCGCAGCGGGCTGTCGCCGAGTTTTTGCAACTGTGCAATGGTGGCATCGTCTTCGCAGAATCGGGTTTGCAGGCGCGTCAGGCCATTGACGGCGGGGAACCAGCCGAAGTTGGCCGGACTCAGTTGCAGCGCAGGCGCGGCGTCTGGTGAATCGGGCAAGTCCAGCATGTAGATGCGGTCGCAGGCCAGAGCCAGTTCGTAGAAAGTGCCGGCAAAGCACGAACCCGCATCGACCAGCGCAATCAGCGAACGGCTGGTGACGTCCAGCCGGGCCAGGGTGCGGCGCAGCGCACCCGTGGTTTCCTTGACCAGCCAGTGGTCTTTCAGTTTGGCCAGCGTTTCGTCCATGCGGATCACCTGGCCGGCATCGCCTGTGGTCTTGATGACCCAGGTGCCGACTTCCAGTTCGTTGGTGCGCAGGTTGAGGATGGCGTCATCCAGTTCGCGCTGCAATTTCAGCGGGTACCAGTTGGCGCCTGCGGCTTCGATGGCATCGGGCGTGGACTCAATGGCTGCGGCTGGCGCCTTCACCGTGATGGTGGCAATGCGCTTTTCACGGTCGACCTGCGCATCAACGAGGCTGTATCGGTAGCCGGCATCATCAATGACGGCCTTCAGCGGTGTGAGTTCAATGCCTTTTGAGGCTGCAGCCCTTGTAGACTGTGCGCGAAGTGCTTCAATTTCTGTAGCAAGCAGATCGCCAAACTGCTGCGGCTTGGCGTGGGCGTCGATCAGTTTCCAGTCCTTGGCGCGGTCGGCGCGCACGCCTTCGCTGGTGGTGCAGAAGATGTCTGCCAGATCGCGGCGCACCTTGCGCTTGTCGGTCACGCGGGTCAGGCCGCCAGTGCCGGGCAACACACCCAGCAAGGGCACTTCAGGCAGGCTGACGGTGGAAGAACGGTCGTCCACCATGATGATACGGTCACAGGCCAGGGCCAGCTCGTAGCCGCCGCCGGCACACGCGCCGGTCACGGAGGCAATCGCCTTGAGGCCGTCATGGCGCGAGGAGTCTTCCAGGCCGTTGCGGGTTTCGTTGGTGAATTTGCAGAAGTTGACCTTCCAGCCGTGCGTCGACAGGCCCAGCATGTAGATGTTGGCGCCCGAGCACCAGATCTTTTCCTTGCCCGACTCGAACACCACCACCTTGACGGCCGGGTGCTCAAAGCGCACACGGTTGATCGCGTCGTGCAGTTCGATGTCCACGCCGAGGTCATAGCTGTTGAGCTTGAGCTTGTAGCCGGGCTTGATGCCGCCGTCTTCGTTGATGTCCAGCTTCAGACGCGCGACGTCACCCTCCACGCTCAGCGTCCAGTGCTGGTATTTGCTGGGGTGGGTGGAGAAACTCACGAGCTCGCGCTCCTGGCCTTCGATGACCTGTTTGAATAAAAGCGGTTCTGTCATGGCGTTCATGGGGTGTCTCCGGTTATGCCCGTTCGACGGTGTCGCGGACGGT
>NZ_JBFUGX010000840.1:0-1568 GCF_056402675.1 Polaromonas sp. P3_C2
AAACGGCAGGGCGCACGGAGCGGGCTGAATTCAACCGCGAATGGGTCCGGATCGAGCCCAAGGATGGGGATGGGTCGCTGATTGAGGTGTCCGGGCAGGGGCGGTCTGTCCAGGTCGGGCGGCATGTACGGCCAGAGCTGCGGCCCGCGCTGGCCCGCGAGATTCGCATGGCGTTGCGGAGTGTTTGACAGTTCCTGAAAGACTTGTGTCAGTTCAGGTGCGGCAGGAGGGCTTGCCGCTAACTTTATAATCAGCCGGTTAATTTGGTCGGTAATTGAAGCAGAAAAAGTGATCACGATGAACGTAAGCAACACCATGAGCAAAATGACACGGCTTGGCATGCAGCATGCAGGCGCAATTCTGGCATCTGCGGTCGCCTGGGTCAGCACCGCCGCTTACGCCGTCAACGACCTGAAGGGCGGCCCGGCCGTCAATCAGCTGAACCTGCATCCGGCTGCCACCAAAATCGCCGCCGAGCAGCAATGGCTGCACTGGTTCATGATGGCCATCTGCCTCGTGATTTTTGTGGCTGTTTTCGGGGTGATGTTTTATTCCATCCTCAAGCACCGCAAGTCGGTCGGCCACAAATCGGCCAATTTCCACGAATCTACTGCTGTTGAAATTGCCTGGACCATCGTCCCCTTCATCATCGTGATCGCCATGGCCCTTCCGGCCACCAAGGTGCTGGTCGCCCAGAAGGACACCACCGCCGCYGACCTCACCATCAAGGCCACCGGCATCCAGTGGAAATGGGGCTACGACTACATCAAGGGCGAAGGCGAAGGCATCGGCTTTGTCTCCACACTCGACAACACGCACCGCGAAATGTCCGACAACGGCGGCCCCAAGGCCGGCGAAGCTCCCGACAACTACCTGCTCAAGGTCGACAACCCGCTGGTTGTTCCCGTCAACAAGAAAATCCGCATCATCACCACCGCCAGCGACGTGATCCACGCCTTCGCGGTGCCGGCCTTCGGCATCAAGCAGGATGCGATCCCCGGTTTTGTGCGTGACACCTGGTTCCGTGCCGAGCAAGTCGGCGACTTCTACGGCCAATGCCAGGAACTCTGCGGCAAGGAACACGCCTACATGCCCATCCATGTGAGGGTTGTGTCTGCAGCCGATTACAGTGCATGGGTCGCGATCAAGGCCAAGGAAGCCGCAGCCAAGGCGGATGATCCTTCCAAAGTCTGGACGCTGGTTGACCTGAAGGCGCGCGGTGAAAAAGTGTACGCTGCCAATTGCGCCGCCTGCCACCAGGCCAACGGCAAGGGCGCTGGCCCGATCAAGCCGCTGGACGGCTCGCCGATTGTTCTCGACGCAGACCACAAGAAGCAGATCCAGACCGTGCTCAATGGGGCCGCCGGTGGCGCCATGCCTTCCTGGAAGGCGCTGAGCGACACCGAYCTCGCCGCCGTGATCAGCTACTCCAAGAACAACTGGTCCAACCAGACCGGCCAGATCGTCCAGCCTGCTGAAATCCAGGCGGCTCGCAAGTAAGCCTCAGGCGTTACCCGCAGATTCCATCATTTCGCCGGCGTGACCTTGCCGGCCGCAAAAGACAAGCT
>NZ_JBFUGX010000841.1:0-1565 GCF_056402675.1 Polaromonas sp. P3_C2
ATGCTGCACTACTCCGTCGTTTTCCTGATCATCGCGTTGATCGCTGCCGTATTCGGTTTTGGTGGCATCGCCGCAGGTGCCGTCGAGATCGCCAAGATCCTCTTTTTCATCTTCGCCGTCATGGCCATCGTGAGCTTTGTCATCAGCTTGCTCCGAAAGAATTGATCCAGCCATTCCGAGAGTGCCGAACGCTTTTTACGAGCGAGCGGCGCGCGCTCTCCTTGCATCTCCATCGTCATTCACTCAACTCACCAAGGACCTGACATGAATACCCAAACCGCCACCAAGACTGCCCGCCAAAGCTCGGATGAGTTGCTGCAGAACGCAGAAAAAGCCGTTGACTCCACCCGCAGCTATGCCAACGAGGCATTCGACAAAGCCGAAACCAAAGTGCGCGAACTGCGCGGCAGCGTGGATCCCGTCGTTGACATGCTGGCGTCCAAGGCCCAGCACCTTGCCCGTCAGAGCCTCGATATCGCCTCTGAAGCCAAGCATCGCGCACAGCAGTCGCTGTCCAATGCCGCAGGTGCAACCACCCGTTATGTTGCCGAGCAACCCCTGCGTTCGGTGCTGATTGCCGCCGCCGTCGGCGCCGGCATCGCGCTGCTGGTGTCGTCTGCACGCCATCGCAACCAAAACCGTTACTGATCGCCAGGCTCCCGCCCGCTTTTCCCCGGTACCGACCACTGCACGCAGATTCGCCCCATCCAATGCTTCACCCCCTGTTCTCCACCATCGTGCAGCGGCCTGACCTCGTCATGGATCATGTCTCTGCTTACGCGGCGCTCTTTCATGAAGAGGCTTCCGATGCGGGTGCCGAGCTGGTTGCACGGGCTGTGGCGTGGGTGATTGCGGTACTGGCGGCCGCCGTATTTTTGGGGCTCGCAGGAACGGCCGTCATGCTGGGGGCGCTTCAAAACCAGTTTCACTGGGCACTGGTGGTGGTTCCGGGCATTGCACTGGCCATCGCCATCGGGGCCGCATTGCGCGCGAGAAAACCTTTCGCGAATGAACGCTTTCCCGAGTTGAAAGCCCAGATTGACAGCGACGCGCGCGCATTGCGCATGGCCGCCTGAACCGATGTCCACCCTCACCGCCCCAACGCCGCAGGAAAGGCTGGCCAGCAGCCGCAAGGCCATTGTCCGGCACATGAGCCGGGAAAAGCTGGACCATGAAGAAAACCCGGGCAATCCAGAGGCCGGCCCGGAGAATGATCCGGCGCACTTTCTCGACCGCGGAACCTGGGGCGTTCTCAAACATGCTTTGGGGAGCTGGTGGCGGCATCACCCCGTGAGCGTGGCAGTTGACATTGCCCGGCCGATGATTGACAAGTACGCCGAAGAAAAGCCGTTGCAGCTATTGGGTATTGCAGCCGCGGCAGGCGCTGCGGCGGTCGTACTACGGCCCTGGCGACTGGTATCACTTGGCGGCTTGCTGCTGGCCGCCCTCAAGACGTCCGAACTCCCAGGCACCTTGCTGTCCATGCTGTCTGGCGCACCGCACAAGCCTGAAAAAACACCCTACACACGATGAACACCTCCACGCTTTCCCGCACCGCCCCCGAC
>NZ_JBFUGX010000842.1:0-1563 GCF_056402675.1 Polaromonas sp. P3_C2
TATCCATGCTCCGCCGATTCAATCAAGGCAATGCAATTCAACTGTTATAGCAGGCCGAACCGATCTGGCAGATCAACGCAAAATTCGATAACTTCAGGAGAGAGTTTTATGGATCGTCGCTCACTTATCAAAAATGCCGGTATTGCCGGTGTGCTGGCCGCAGGTGTCGCACCTGCTGTTCATGCGCAGGCTGCCGTTCGTTGGCGCCTGGCCTCCAGCTTCCCCAAATCCCTTGACACGATTTTTGGTGCCGCCGAAGTATTTGCCAAGGCCGTCAAGGCCATGTCCGGCGGCAAGTTCGAAATCTCGGTGCATGCGGCCGGTGAGTTGATGCCGGCCTTCGGTGTGGTCGACGGTGTGCAACAAGGCTCCATCGAGGCCTGCCACACGGCGCCCTACTATTTCTTCGGCAAGGACGAATGCTTTGCGCTGGGTTGCGCCATTCCCTTCGGCCTGAACAGCCGGCAGATGAGTGCCTGGATGTACGAAGGCAACGGCATGAAGCTGATGCGCGAGTTCTATTCCAAGTTCAACATCGTGAACTTCCCGGGCGGCAATACCGGCGCCCAGATGGGTGGCTGGTACCGCAAGGAAATCAAGTCCGTCAAGGACATCAAGGGCCTGAAGATGCGCATAGGCGGCTTCGCCGGCAAGGTGCTTGAGCGCATAGGTGGCGTGCCGCAGAACATTCCCGGCGGCGAGATTTACCAGGCCCTCGAAAAAGGCACGATTGATGCCGCCGAATGGGTGGGACCTTACGACGACCTGAAGCTGGGCTTTAACAAAGTTGCCCCCTTTTACTACTACCCCGGCTGGTGGGAAGGTGGTCCCGAGCTGGACTTCTTCATCAACAACAAGGCATTCGACGCCCTCACGCCCGAGAACAAGGCGATTGTGGAAGCGGCTGCGGCCCAGGCCCACGGCGACATGCAGGCCAAATACGACGCGAAGAACCCAGGTGCGCTCAAGCAGCTCGTGGGTGCGGGTACCAAGCTCCGGCCTTTCCCGGCGGACGTGATGAACGCGGCTTTCAAGGAGTCGATGGCGCTCTACGAAGAGATCGGCACAAGGAACGAAAACTGGAAGAAGATCTACGCCGACTACTCCAAGTTCCGTGCCGAACAGAACCTGTGGTTCCGTTTCACGGAAGCCACGTTTGACCGCTTCATGCAAGCCCAGAAACTCTGAACCCGGCCCATCCGTCATCCCGAAAGCCGCCTTTTGCAGGCGGCTTTTTTACGTCTGTCCCGATCTGTAAAAACGGGTTGGGCAGGCGGTGTGAAATGCTGACAAAATAGATCTCTGCCCTCTTGCTCAAAAGCGCGGCTTGCATGGCCGTCGATTGCCAGCTGGGCGCCCGCAGGTCCATTCGGACCGCAAACCCGACCACCCTTCAGGAGATAGCATTTAATGGATCGTCGTTCACTTATCAAAAACGCCGGTATTGCCGGTGTACTGGCCGCCGGTGTGGCACCCGCTGTTCACGCCCAGGCCGCCATCCGCTGGCGCCTGGCTTCCAGTTTCCCCAAGCCGCTTGACACCATTTACGGCGGTGCCGAAGTT
>NZ_JBFUGX010000843.1:0-1555 GCF_056402675.1 Polaromonas sp. P3_C2
TTGCCCCACAGCCCTAAAACATCTCCCAAAAAGGCTCAAAAAGTCGTTTTGATGGGTTCGGGAGCGATCCTGACCGAGGTGATCAAGGCTGCGCAGCAGCTGGCCACGCAGGGCATTGAGGCCACGGTCTTCAGCGTGACCAGCTGGAGTGAGCTGGCGCGTGATGGTGCAGCTTGCCAGCAAGAGGCGATCAATGACGGCGCTGTGACTGCGCCCTTCATCGCTCAGCAGTTGCAAGGCAGCACCGGCCCCATCGTTGCCGCCACCGACTATGTGCGCGCTGTGCCGGAAAGCATCCGCGCCTTTGTGCCCGAAGGCAGGCACTACCTGACCCTGGGCACCGACGGCTTTGGCCGCAGCGACACACGCGCCGCGCTGCGTGAATTTTTCAGCGTCGACGCGCAAAGCATCGTGAAGGCGGCGCTGCACATGCTGAACCAGAAGTAGGCCGACGCGCGAAAGCCCGCGCGCGGCAGGCCGCGCACGGGCTCGGGAAAGAAGTGCCGGCTTACTTGGGCAGCAGCACCTTGTCGACCACGTGGATCACACCATTGGACTGGTAGACGTCGGCAATGGCGACAGTCGCAACGCCGCCCTTCTCGTCGGTCACCGTGACCTTGCCGCCAGCCGACCTGGCCACCAGCGTGCCGCCGGCCACCGTCTTGATCGAAGCCATGCCCTTGCCGTCGGCAATCATCTTGCTGATGGCAGCGGCGTCCCACTTGCCGGGCACGACGTGGTAGGTCAGGATGCCGGTGAGCATGCCCTTGTTTTCGGGCTTAAGCAGGGTGTCCACCGTACCTGCGGGCAATGCGGCAAAGGCCGCATTGGTGGGCGCAAACACGGTGAACGGGCCCGGGCCCTTGAGCGTATCGACCAGGCCGGCAGCCTTGACGGCGGCGACCAGCGTGGTGTGGTCTTTGGAATTGACTGCGTTGTCGATGATGTCCTTGCTGGCCAGCATGGGCGCACCGCCCACCATGACCTGGGCGAAGGAAGATGCGGCAGCCAATGACAGGGCGATGGCCACGCCGACGGATGCCAGTTTGTGTTTTGTCTGCATGTGAATACCTTTGAACTGATGTTGATGAAGTAGATACGCAAGCCGCAACCGGAAGGGTTTTCAAAGCGGCTGACATGAATACGGGGCCGAAGACCAGCTGGATTCAAATCAAACGTATCAATCAGGACGCATCAATGCTTTTCACCGCGCGCGCGGGCAAAGCTCAGGCAGCAGGTTCRAAAAACGCGCGCACAGCCTGCGGGAAAATCAGGTGTTCCTGCGTCAGGATGCGGGCAGACAGCGTCCTGGCAGTGTCGCCCGGCAGCACAGGCACCACCGCCTGCGCCAGGATGGCCCCGTGGTCCAGTACTTCCGTGACCTGGTGCACCGTCGCGCCCGCCACCTTGCAGCCCGCATCAATGGCGCGCTGGTAGGTGTCCAGCCCCGTGAAGGCCGGCAGCAGCGAAGGATGAATGTTGATCAAGCGGCCGGCGTAGTGCTGCACAAAGCCCGGCGTCAAAATGCGCACGAAACCGGCCAGCACCACCCGCG
>NZ_JBFUGX010000844.1:0-1552 GCF_056402675.1 Polaromonas sp. P3_C2
GTTCACGCCGCAGGCCTTCAGCACCTGGATGGCACGGCCGGAAAAACCGCACATCGGGAATTGGGCCGTGCCTTTCATGAAAAGGACCACATCGCTCGATTTGACGATTTCGGCGATGCGTTGCTGGGTAGGGTCTGTAGTGCTCATGGTGAATCCTTTTGGGGTGTGGGCCGAAGCGCCCGTGCCGGGCCGAAAAATGCGCTTCGGCKAGGCTGTTTCAAACACATGGAATCTGGAAACCAGAATTCAACCTGCCGATTATCCTGCCGTTTGATTTCCCGTGTGGATTCATCGTTCGCCCGGCCACAGCCCGCCAGAGCAGCGTTCAATGCCCGCCAGGTCCCGCCGGCTCTGAACCTGTACAAAGCCCTCCTGCGCCAGCAGTGACCGCGCGGCTTCAGCCTGGTCGTAGCCATGCTCCAGCAGCAGCCAGCCGCCTGGCAGCAGGCTGGCGGGCGCCTCCCGGGTGATCTCCCGGATGTCCTCCAGCCCGTCCGGGCCGGCGGTCAAGGCTGCCAGGGGCTCGTGAACCAGGGCAGCCAGATGTGGGTCAGCGCTGGCAATGTAGGGCGGGTTGCTCACGATCAGGTGAAGGTGCCCGCTGACTTCCCGCAGCCAGTGACTTTGAATGAAATCGATATCCAGGTTCAGGCGGGCCGCATTGCCTCTGGCGACATCGAGTGAGTATGCACTCACATCTACGGCTGTCACGCGGCCCTGACGGCCGGTTGTCTGCAGGCTGTGGGCAATGGCCAGGGCAATGGCCCCGCTGCCGGTGCCAAGGTCCAGAATTCCCGGCTCTGGCGGCGTGCCGGGGGCCTGCAGCAGCTCAAGCGCCCAGCTCACCAGCGTTTCGGTGTCGGGGCGCGGCACCAGCACACGGGCATCCACCTGAAGCGTCAGGCCGAAAAACTCCTTGCTGCCTACGATGTAAGCCAGCGGTTCTCCGCTGGCGCGGCGCAGGCACAGCGCCTGGAAACGCTGCGCGACATCTTCTGCCAGTTCGTCCGTATCGTGGGCCAGCAGCCAGGCGCGGGCATGCTCCGGTTTGCCCAGCGCATGCAGCAATAACAACTGGGCATCCAGGCGGTCCAGCCCCAATGCCTGAGCGGCAGCCAGGGCTTGCGCGCAGGTAAGTCCGCTCAACTGAACCTCCTTGAAGTGCTATGAAAATAGTAGCTGCTTGCGCACATCCTGATTGGGCTAGAGGCCTTTTTTGTTATTCAACTTCTGATGTTCAGGCGCCATTGTTGGCGGTCTCGAGCTCCGCCAGCAGCTCGGCGCCGCGCGCCACCTGCAGGGCCGTGACCACATCGCCCAGGTCGCCTTCCATGATGGCCAGGAGCTTGTACAGCGTCAGGTTGATGCGGTGGTCGGTCAGCCGCCCCTGCGGGAAGTTGTAGGTGCGGATGCGGTCGCTGCGGTCGCCCGTGCCCACCAGCCCCTTGCGCAGGGCTGCGTCCTTGGCGGCGCGCTCGGAGCGGTCTTTTTCGTGGATGCGTGCGGTGAGTACCTTGAGCGCCTGGGCCTTATTGCTGTGCTGGCTTCGCCC
>NZ_JBFUGX010000845.1:0-1552 GCF_056402675.1 Polaromonas sp. P3_C2
GTCCAACCGTCATTTAATTACATATTCAAGTTACARAAAGTAGATGTACCGGCCACCGAAGGTGGCAGTCATCTCAACCCTGCTTCCACGGCAAGCCCCAAAAACGCCAGCCACCCTTGCGGCCGCGCTGCCCCTGCTCATCAGCATCGCCTTCAAAACCTTCGAGGATGTTGTAAGCCTGGACACCCAGCTCGGTCGCGCGTTTGGCCGCTGCGACCGAACGTACGCCGCTGCGGCACAACAGCACTGCCTTCTTGCCGGCAGGCACGGCGTCCTTCAGTCCTTCCTCAAAACCAGCATTGATCGCCATGCCCGGCCATTGCTTCCAGGCCAGAGGTACTGCGCCGGGCACATAGCCCACCCATTCACGTTCGGCGTCGGTCCGCACATCCACCAGCACGGCTTCACCCGACTGCATCCACTCAAAAGCCAGCTGTGGAGAAATATCGCCGGCATAACCGGAAGCAGGCTGGACACCAGGCCGCGCGGAAGCATTTGCAGAAGTGTTTTTTTCCATGACAGGGCCTCTCAGTTCAAATGTTGACCAACAGGTATATGGGCGTGTATGCATCTCATGGCAACGGCCCAAACCAGCAGATCAAGTTTATCCACCTGAAACCACCCATCAGACGGTGAGGGGCATAGGCTGGCCGCGCGCCCTCCTCACGTGGGCTGGGCATGCACAATCATCCTACCGATGAACTGCAGGAGACCCGGATGCCCCGCAACAACGCCGACACACCTTCTCCACAAGAGGTACAGCCTGGCAAGGCAAGCTTCAAGGCGCTGGCCAAAACCGTAGCCCCCTGGCAACCCTCCCCGACGAAGCCCAAGGGGTTTTCCCTCGCCAGCCTTGACCCGGCAGCCAAGCCGTTCTCGACGGGCGACAAGCTACGTGATAAAGCTGCCGTCGAAGCACTGGCCACGGAGATTGACGGATTGCAAAACCTGTTTTACGCGGACAAACGCTACAAACTTCTTGTGGTCCTGCAGGGAACGGACACCTCAGGCAAGGACGGGACATTGCGCGGTGTCTTTGGGCGCATCAGCCCGCTGGGCGTACGGACGGTCAGCTGGAAGGCTCCGACGGAAGATGAGCGGGCGCATGACTACCTGTGGCGAATCCATCAGCAGTTGCCGGGCACGGGGGAGATCGTGATTTTCAACCGCAGCCATTACGAAGATGTGTTGGTGCCGCCCGTCAACGGATGGATCACATCGGCACAAACAGCACAGCGGTTCCGGCACATCAACGACTTCGAACGCATGCTCTCGGAAACCGGTACGGTGATCCTCAAGTTCATGTTGCATATCAGTCCCGATGAGCAAAAGCAACGGCTGCAGGAGCGACTGGATGACCCCGCCAAACACTGGAAATTCAGCGCGGGCGACCTGGAGGTCCGCAAGCAGTGGAAGCAGTACCAGAAGGCTTACGAAACGCTGCTCCAGGCCACTTGCACTCCTTGGGCACCCTGGACCGTGGTGCCAGCGGACTCCAAGACGCATCGCAACCTGATGATCGCCACCCTCGTCCGGGCCAGGTTGCAGGAAC
>NZ_JBFUGX010000846.1:0-1546 GCF_056402675.1 Polaromonas sp. P3_C2
CTACTAGCAAATGGCGATTTGCCTATATCTCGATCAAACCCGATCAGTTGGAAGCAGTCTGTCATCGTATGTAGCTAACGAACTCAAAGGTATCTCCAATGGCAACTGCAAAAAAAGATGGGCGAGGACTTGCTGACTTGCTCTTTCCCACTGCAACTGGTCAAGACGATTTTGCAGAGTCGATTCTTAACATCCCTCCAGAGCAAAGAAAGCTTCATACCGAAACTTACGACTTTGCAGTTCAGACAATTTTTGAAAAACTGCGCGATACGTCTATAGGTATTCCTGAGTTTCAACGTCGATATGTTTGGAGTGATTCGCAGGCATCTCGATTAATCGAGTCGCTAATTATTCAATGTCCGATTCCGGTCGTCTATTTGAATCAAGAGAAGGACGAAACGATGTCGGTAATTGACGGGAATCAACGTCTGACGTCAATAAATCGATATCTAAACAATGAGTTCGCGCTTAAAGGATTGACTGCTTATCCAGAGTTGGAGGGCAATAGGTTTTTCGAATTGGATGGCCGATTTCAACGGCACATCTTGAACAGAACGCTCAGATGCATAGTCATTCTGAAAGACACCCATCCGCAAGTTAAGTTCGATGTCTTCGAACGCTTAAATTCTGGCTCTGTAAAACTAAATCCTCAGGAGCTTCGCCACGGGCTTTATTTTGGTGACGCAATTCAGCTAGCGGCAAAAATTGTGCAATCCACGAAGTTTTTAGAGCTTCTGGACAGAAAAAGTGATAAGCGAATGAAGGCCGAAGAACTCGTGATGCGTTTCCTCGCTTTGAGTCAAGACTTCGAACACTACAAGAAGCCTTTGGCTGGTTTTATTAACGCTTTTGTCGATGCGAGGCGCTCCATGACACCTGAAGAAAGCTTGTCCCTTGAGGAGTTTTTCAATTCCACATTACTGAAAGTTCGAGATTTGTTCGGTGATTTGGCGTTCAAAATATTCTCGCGCACCAAAGTCGTCGAAAGCAAATTTAACGCTGCACTCTATGACGCAGAGATGGTCGCAGTAGCTCAACTGCAAGCAGAAAAGAAGAAACTCAATATTGCTGCCAAGACTGTGCAGGATCGCCTAGGCCAGCTATTTTCTGAAGACGAAGCCTTTCGCAGATCGATAAGTGTCGCCACTAGCGACGAGCAACAAGTACGCTTACGAGTGCAAAAAATCAAAAGTATCTTGGTTTGATCTCATGGCTTACAAGCAGAGTCGCGCCTTGCGCGAGTTCAAAGTTCATATCAAGGGATATAGGGATGTATTGGCCAAAGCCGATCGTCAAATTACAGAACCCATCATTCGCCAGTACGTGATTTCGGCAGCAGTATTCCTTGGTCATGGGTCATTTGAGAATTTCATAAAGGATCTTTTTGACATCTTCGCGCGATGCATCTCAACACCAGGCACTGAGTCCAAAAAGATTCCGCTTGATCTACGAATGTTTCTGGTTTCTCAGAATCTACAGCTAGAAAAACACTATGCAAATTATCAAGCCTCTGGGGACGAGCGCCGCCTTTTGCAAGGTCTTGGGT
>NZ_JBFUGX010000847.1:0-1546 GCF_056402675.1 Polaromonas sp. P3_C2
CTTAGAGAGCTACAAACCCGGCTGGCCGACAGGTTGCAGATTGCGCGGACGCAAGGCGTTGCCGCGTCCTGGCTGGCCGTGGAGGCTGGCGGGAAGAAATACCTGTTTCCCCTGAGCCAATCCGGTGAAATTTTCCCGTGGGTCAGTACGCAGCCTGTTCCGTATACGCAAGCCTGGTTCGCCGGTGTTGCCAATTTGCGCGGCGGCCTGTTTGGTGTCGTGGATCTGGCGAGTTACGTCAGCGGCAAAGCACCCCCTCCCAAAAACGAGCTTGCACGCACGGATTCCAGGCTTGTTGCACTCAACAGTGCCCTGGAAGTTAACTGCGCATTGCTGATCGACAAGCTGTCCGGGCTGCGCAATCAGGAGGCGTTCAGTGATTTTTCCGAAAAAGCGCCCGACGCGCCCGATTTCTTTGGCAACCAGTACGTTGACCTTAATGGTGCGACCTGGCAGGAAATCAACCTTCAGTTGCTTGCCCAGCAAGCGCATTTTTTGACGATAGGCGCATAGCGCACACTGTTTCTCTCCCGGAAGGCTCACCATGTCTGTTATTGAAAATATCCAGAAGCTATTTAAAACCAAGCCCGATCAGCCCGAGGACAGCATGGACATGGCTTCCGTCGGTACGCCAGATCCTCTTGCGACCGGAGCCATGGATCAGGCTGCGCTTCAGACCGCAGCGATTCGGCAGCCGGGTGGAAATGACGATGCTTTCGCGCCCAGCCGCATGGCGACCGCCGAGGACGGCGCACCTGCGGTAAATCAAGAGCTGCTGCGTCTGCCTTTATTGGGCCGCAGGACCATCGGTCAGCATCAGCGGGTGCTGGTGTTTTTCCTCGCCGTCGCGGTGGCTGTCCTGGGTACGGTGACTTTCCTGGCGCTGAGCCAGGCGGATAAAGTGGCTCAACAGGTGGCGGCCACCGGGCAGTCTTTGATGCAGTCGCAGCGTCTGGCGAAATCGGTGTCTCAGGCGCTGGTGGGCAGTGCCCAGGCCTTCCCTGACGTGCGTGAGAGTTCTGACGTACTGGCAAAAACCGTGCGCGGACTGAAATCCGGTGAAGAAAGTCTGCGTCTGGCGYCAGTGAGTGATGACCTGCAATCTGACGTGGAAAAGGTCACGCCTTTCATGGAGCGCGCTGAAAAGAACGCGAAAACCGTGATGGGTCAGCAAAATATTCTGACCCAGGTGGGCAACGCCCTGCGCACCATTAACCGCCAGTCTTCGGATTTGCTGGAAATTGCAGAAACTGTTTCGTCACTCAAACTCCAGCAGAATGCGGCGCCGGCTGAAATTTCGGCATCCGGTCAGCTGGTGATGTTGACCCAGCGGATTGGTAAGTCTGCCAATGAGTTCCTGACCATGGAGGGCGTGAGCCCTGAAGCCGTGTTCCTGCTGGGCAAGGATTTGAACTCGTTCAAGGAAATTGCGCAGGGTTTGCAGGAAGGCAGCCCCGAGTTGCGCCTGGCCGGCTCCAAAGATCCGCAAACGCGCGAGCGGCTGGAAGCCCTGATGGCGCTCTATGAGCAAACCCGTGTGCAAGCT
>NZ_JBFUGX010000848.1:0-1542 GCF_056402675.1 Polaromonas sp. P3_C2
GAGAACGATGTTAGGTGTGTCCATATTTTTTCCTGACCAATCTTGAGGGCTGCTGGCAAGGCGATCAGCCCTCAAGGCTGGCGGCTCGCGAGAGCCGCACCCCTCCCGCCAGGCGGGAGGATTTCAAGGCAAGGGCACCGTGGATCCGGCTTTGCCGGTCCGCCAGTGCCGCCCCTTGAGGGGGAGGCGGCGCAGAACGCCGCCACGGGGGAGCCTAGCTTTGGCAGTCAGCGGGTGTGCGCGCCGTCAGTTTTTTCTCTGTTGCGTATTTGGCGGCGGTCGACTTGACCAGGGGTTTGATCACCTGCTCGTCAGCCTGCAGCCAGTCGGAAGTGAACTTCCACTCCTTGCCGTCCCAGGTATGGATACGTGCCCATGCCGAGCCCATGTGGTCGGTGCACGAGGTGCTGATAGGCCGCATCACGCCGGCAAAGCCCAGCGCATCCAGCTTGGCCTGCGTCAGGTTCAGGTTTTCCAGGCCCCAGCGCACCTGCTCGCCTGTCATGATTTTTCCCTTGCCGAAACGGTCTTGTGCAGCGCGAAGGCCTTCCACGCCCAGCATCGCGCTCATGGCGCCACGCATGTAAAGAACCTGGCCGACTTCTTCCTTGGGGCCCGTGCCCTGGCCTTTGCCGTGCACCAGGGTCAGCATGTCTTTGGCCAGCTTGGAGTTCGGCTCGGCGCCGTGCTGCATCGTCACGGCGTTGTAGCCCTTGGCGCCGTCGGCCACGTCTTTCACGTCAGGCTCTGCGCCGGCCCACCACACGCCGTACATCTTCTCGCGCGGGTAGCCGGTGGCCTGCGCTTCCTTGATGGCAGTGGTGTTCATGATGCCCCAGCCCCACAGCGCGACGTAGTCAGGGCGCGACTGGCGAACCTGCAGCCAGGTGGCCTTTTGCTCGACACCGGGCGCGGTAACAGGCAGCAGTTGCAAGGTAAAGCCGTGCATGGCGGCGCGTTCCTGCATCAGCGGGATCGGCTCCTTGCCGAACGGCGAGTCGTGATAGACCAGCGCAATGCGCTTGCCCTTGAGCTTGTCGAAGCCGCCTTCCTTCTTGGCGATGGCCTGAAGGATGGCGTCGGCGGCAACCCAGTAGGTGCCGGCAATCGGGAAGTTCCATTTGAAGATGGAGCCGTCCGCGCTTTCGCTGCGGCCATAGCCCACGGTCACCACGGGGATTTTATCGACGGGCGCTTTCTCAGTGATGGCAAATGTCGCACCGGTAGACAGCGGTTGCACCAGCGTGGCGCCGCCGTTCTTGCCTTTCAGGCGTTCGTAGCACTCCACGCTGCGTGCGGTGTCATAGCCGGTTTCGCACTCTTCAAACGAGATCTTCACGCCATTGATGCCGCCGCGCGCATTGACCAGCTTGAGGTAGTCCACATAGCCGTTGGCCCAGGGCACGCCGTTGGGCGCGTAAGGCCCGGTGCGGTAGGACAGCACCGGGAAGAACTGCTCCTTCGCCTGGGCGAATGCGCTAGTCGCCACGAGGGACGAAGCGCCGGTGGCGAGGATTGCCACCGCCAACATCACATTACGAA
>NZ_JBFUGX010000849.1:0-1539 GCF_056402675.1 Polaromonas sp. P3_C2
GGCCGACACTTGCTGTGGCCGCCTGCGCGGAAAAAGCGGCCGACGCCAGCCAGGGGGCGGCAACGAGAGCGCCAGAAAAGTTGCGGCGGGTAAGTGCCCGGACGGGCTGCAGAGGGGTATTCAACATGGCTTGAACTCCTTCAGGAGACATCAACAACACGACAACAGGTTCTTTTACAGCTTGGCCAGTTCGGCCCTCACGTCGTCAACCGACAGAATCTCCGACAGCACGACCGGCGCGCGGCCGGGCTTGTAAATCACATACACCGGCACGCCATTGCGGCCCAGTTGCTTCAGTGCCGCTGTCACTGCCGGGTCGCGCCGCGTCCAGTCGGCACGCAACAGCGCCACGTTCTTCGTTTCGATGTCGGCCAGTACCGACGCATTCGAGAGGGTGGTCTTTTTGTTGTACTGGCAGGTCACGCACCAGGCGGCGGTGAAATCCACGAACACACTTTGCCCTTGCGCGGTGAGCTGGTCAACCCGGCCCGGCTCCCAGGCCTGCCAACCGCCTGCTGTCGGTGTTGCCGACACCAAGGCCGCGGGTCTGGTGATGTTCGGGCCAATGGCCCACAGCCCCAACGCGCCCAACGCCACGGAAAAGGTTGCCAAGAGCGTACGTGCCGTGCCGCGCAGGGTAAAGGCCCAGATCGCCAGTGCCATCAACACCAGCAAGGCCAGTAGTGCACCCGCGCCGTCGATGCCGCTTTGCTGGCCCAGTACCCAGACCAGCCAGGCGACCGTGGCAAACATCGGGAAAGCCATCAGCTGCTTGAAGGTCACCATCCAGGGGCCGGGACGCGGCAGCATTCTTGCCACGGCCGGTATGGCGCTCGCCGCCAGATAAGGCGATGCCATACCCATACCGATGGCCGCGAAAATCGCGAGCGCTTCAAGTGCAGGGAGACCCACCGCATAGCCCAGCGAGGCGCCCATGAAAGGAGCGGTGCAGGGCGATGCAATGGCGGTGGCCAGCACACCCGACAAAAATGCGTTGACGGTGGGGTTTTTCGCCTGCCAGCCCGCAAGCCGGCCCGGCAGGACATTGCCGAATTCAAACAGGCCCGCCAGGTTCAACCCCAGCAAGGTGAACAGTGCCGCCAGCAGCGCCACTACCGCCGGGTTTTGCAGCTGAAAGCCCCAGCCGAGCTGCTCACCCGCTGCGCGCAAACCCAGCAGCAGCGCACCCAGCGCCAGGAAAGACACCACCACGCCCACGGTGTAAGCCAGGCCGGTGGTCAGGCGCGTGGCCTGGTCCTTCACCTGCACAAAACCCACCACCTTGATGGCCAGCACCGGAAACACACAGGGCATGAGGTTGAGGATCAGCCCGCCGAGCAATGCGCCCAGCATGGCGGCGATGAGTCCGACCGGTGGGGCGCTGGTTTGCACGGGGGCCGCACCGGCCGACGCGTTGGCGCGCAAGGCCGCTTCAAGTGCGGGCGGCACGACGGTGGCAGCCGCTGGCGCAGGCCAGGGGCCTTTGACCGGCGCGTCAATGCGATAGGCAGTGTTCTCCAGGGCCACCACCAGCGGCAT
>NZ_JBFUGX010000850.1:0-1535 GCF_056402675.1 Polaromonas sp. P3_C2
GGCCGACCCGGGGCCGGTGGCGCAGACGTTTTTCATGGACGAAGAAATTGCCGAGCAGTACCTGCTCGATTCGATCCTGACCCTGGTCGACGCCAAACATGCCGCGACCCAGCTCAACGACCGCCAGGAGGCGCGCCGCCAGGTCGGGTTTGCCGACCAGATATTCATCAGCAAAACGGACCTGGTGGCCAAGGACGAAGTTGACGCGCTGATGCACCGCCTGAAGCACATGAACCCGCGTGCGCCCCAGAAGGCGGTGCATTTCGGTGAAGTCGCCATCAAGGATGTGTTCGACCTGCGCGGATTCAACCTCAATGCCAAGCTGGACATCGACCCCGATTTCCTCAAGGAAGACGACCATGCCGGGCATGACCGCGATCATGACCATGCGCACGGGGAGCACTGCGATCACCCTTCACATGCGCACGACGCCAAGGACGGGCATGAGGGCCATGGCCACCATCACCACCACGACGATGACGTCAAGAGCTTTGTGTTCCGGTCGGACAAGGCTTTCAGCCCCGCCAAGCTGGAGGATTTCCTGGGCGCGGTCGTCAACATTTACGGCCCGCGCATGCTGCGCTACAAGGGCGTGTTGAATATGGAAGGCACCGACCGCAAGGTGATTTTCCAGGGGGTGCACCAGCTCATGGGCAGCGACCTTGGACCCGCCTGGGCCGAGGGTGAGAAGAAAAACAGCAAGATGGTCTTTATCGGCATCGATTTGCCCAAAGATATTTTTCTGCAGGGCCTGGAGCAATGCCTGGTTTGAGGTAGGCTGTCCGCCTGTGGCCTGTAAAAGGCGGAGGGCTTCATGTTTGTCTCGATTCTCCAACGATTTGTTCCAAGGGTGCTACGGCAGGCTGCGCAGCCGCTACAATCGCGCGCCGACCAAAATACCCGGAAAATCAATTCGGGAGGCCAGCCAGGCACAAAATCGGCTACAAAGCGGATTGAAACCCACCCAGGTGAGGTTTTCGAGGCTGGCAGGCGGCAGACAAACCAGGAAATCTGGCAACAGGTAGGGTTGAACTGCGTTGCAGCGGTTTGGCCAGGAAGCCGCCGCGGGGGGCCATGGGCCATTCCGGGGCTGCTTCCCAGAGGAGACACATTGTGAAAGCCCAAGCAAAAAAGACCAAGACACCTGCCAAACCGGCCGTCAAGCCTGCATCGAAAGCCAAGCCGGCGCCAAAGCCCGCCGCCAAAGCTGTAAAGAAAGCGGTCAAACCTGTTGCCAAAGCCAAGCCGGCACCCAAACCCGTTGCCAAAAAAGCCGCCAAGCCGGCTGTCAAGGCTGCTTCCACGAAAAAGCCTGCCACCGCAGCTGTCAAGAAAACCGCTGCCAAGCCCTTGCCCAAAGCAAAGGCCGTCGCCAAACCCGTCAAGCCCGTGCTCAAATCTCCCCCAAAACCTGCGGCAAAGCCTGTTGCAAAATCAGCTGCCAAGCCCGTTGCAAAACCGGCCGTAAAACCTGCAAGCAGCACCAAGCCGGTCCCCGCCGCCGTGGTGGTACCCGCCCCGGCACCGGTCAGGGC
>NZ_JBFUGX010000851.1:0-1532 GCF_056402675.1 Polaromonas sp. P3_C2
GATGGCCAACACCCTGGTGTCGGGGCCTTCCTGGCAATTTGCCAGTTTGCAATCCTGCCTGTGTAAACCTCTCTCATACAGGAGTTCATCATGGGAATCATCAGTTTTTCACATTCACCAATGTCGTCAGTCCTGCTGGCACCCGTGCAGGCATTGGTGTCATTGTTTTTGCCGGCGCAGGGTATGACTGGGGCAAGCCGTTTTTCCGCGCCAGCCGGCGCACAGCCCAGATCTCACCAGCTTGCGCTACCCTTTGCTTCCGGCGATTTCGCGGCAATGCGCGGCCCGTCTGCCCGCGCCACTGGTGCTCTTGCCGTCCAACGCTCTGTCAAGGCGTCCCGACCCAGCCGGCTGCGAGTTGTCCGTGAGTTTGACTCCAATGTCGGCCCAGCGTGCGCTGGCCGCATGGTGATATCCGGCCGCATGGCCGACGTCTGCGCGGAACTTGAGCGCATGAGCCAGCGAGAAACCTCTTTGAGATAACTGGTACGGCAAGCATCCCACCAGAAGTTCAGCCCGGGCCTATGTGCTTTGCGGCGCCGTCTGGTGCGTTTCCTTGAGATACAAAATCCCCAGTCGGAAGTGACCCCGGCGGCAAGGAAGAAAAATCKTGCAGGCACAATATCGGCATGAATATTGTGATCCTCGACGACTATCAGGACGCGGTGCGGAAATTGAACTGCGCAGCCAAGCTGGAGGCCTACCCTGCCAAGGTCTATACCAACACCGTTAAAGGCATCGGCCAGCTGTCCGTCCGCCTCAAGGATGCCGATGTCATCGTCCTGATCCGGGAGAGAACCCAGCTCAACCGGCAAGTTATTGAAAAGCTGCCCAAACTCAAGCTGATTGCCCAGACAGGCCGTGTCGGAAGCCATATAGATGTCGCGGCTTGCACAGAACGCGGCATCGCGGTTGCCGAGGGCATTGGGTCTCCTACGGCACCCGCGGAGCTGACCTGGGCACTGGTAATGACCGCCATGCGCCGCATTCCGCACTATGTAGCCCACTTGAAGCATGGCGCCTGGCAGCAGGCAGGGCTCAAGTCAGCTTCGATGCCACCCAACTTCGGCATTGGCTCCGTCCTCAAGGGCAAGACATTGGGGGTATGGAGCTACGGGAAGATCGGGCAAATTGTGGCTGGCTACGGCAGGGCCTTTGGTATGCGTGTCGTGATATGGGGCCGCGACGCATCACTGGAGCGGGCACAGGCCGATGGCTTTGAAGTCGCGGCCAGCAAAGCCGAATTCTTTGAGCAAAGCGATGTACTGAGCCTTCACCTGCGGCTCAACGCAGAGACACGCGGTATCGTCACGCTGGAAGACCTGTCGCGCATGAAAACCACGTCCCTGCTGGTGAATACGTCAAGGGCGGAGCTGATCGAACCGGAAGCATTGATCGCCTCCCTCAATCGCGGGCGGCCCGGCCTGGCGGCCATCGATGTTTTTGAGTCGGAGCCCATCCTGCAAGGCCATGCGCTGCTCCGCCTGGAAAACTGCATTTGCACGCCGCATATTGGCTATGTTGAACAGGAC
>NZ_JBFUGX010000852.1:0-2205 GCF_056402675.1 Polaromonas sp. P3_C2
CCCAGGAACAGGATGTCTTCAATGTCCCTGCGCGACCAGGCGCCGGGGCCGGTGATGGACGCATAGGGCTCGTGGCGAAGGCGCCGCGTAGCCAGGAAGAAGAAGAGGCCAAAAGCCGCCAGATATGTCAGGCCATACCAATGGATGGCCAGGGGACCCAACTGCAGGGCAACCGGATTGATTTGCGGATGAATAAGCATGGGCCGTATTTTTGCATGCGAGGCTCGTAGGAAAGGGCTTACAGTGAGCCCGCTCGCTTAAACTGGGAGTAACGCCGTACAGGATCACACCATGCGTCATTTATTCTGTTTTACCGTTGTTTCAGGCTTGGGTTTGTTGTGCATACAACCCGCTGCGGCACAGGTCTACCAATGCCTTGATTCAGCCGGCAAAAAGGTGTTTTCACAAACGCCCTGTGCGACCAGCGGCGGTGGCAATGAAAAGCTCATTGTCCGCGCACCGGCCCCTGCCGCGGCACCAGCATCAACTGACGGCACACCTGTAACAGGCGTGCCCGGCGTGCTTTATGGCAATGGCGGAGCCGCCGCGGCACCCAAGGATTGGGCAGCGGAAAACGCTGCGGCGAATGCGCGGGCAGCTGCTGCTGACCGATCCAGCGGCGGATCGCGCCAGGCCATGCCCTCGGCACTGGGTGGCCTGCGCAAAGGCGGTGCCCAAACCCAGGCGCAGGCTTCCGACAAACAGATCATTGCCAATTGCGAAGCCAACCACGGCGCCCGCTGCAGCAGTGCCGGCGAAATAGCCCAACGAAGAATGGAGCAGCGCGAACTCACCCCAGCGGAAAAGCAGCAGCAGCAAAGTGCGGTGGCGGCGCGCCGGCAACGCGAACGGGAAGAAGCCTTCGAGCGGTCTATGCGCCGATAAAGGTGATAAAGCGGGTTCACGATAGTCTGCATCTGGATGGCTTCCTGGGCAACCTGCGGCAATTGCCCTGCGGCGTGATACATCGCAAAAATCGCGTCGTAGAGTGACGGAACGATTCGCCGCGGAAAGATCACTAGAGGCTCGCCCAGCAGATCAGGGAGCGCAATCGTAGTCTTGCTTGCCAGCGAGTGCTGCCCGGGTAGCGCCACCACCAACGGGTCCTGGCTGATGCGCCGGCAGGCCAGGCCTGGCGGCGCGAACCCAGGGGAATGCAACATGAAGCCCGCGTCGATCTCTCCGCGCTCAAAAGCCTGCAGCTGCACGTCGCCGGTCGCCTCTATCAATTCCAGCTGCACCTTGGGGTATTGCTCGCGAAAGGCCAGCACCCAACGCGGCAACAACTCAAAACCGACCGTAGACACAAAAGCCAGCCGCAAGCGCCCGGCCTCGCCCTCCGCGCTGGCGCGCGCATAGGCCGGAAGAGCCAAGGCACGTGTCAGCAGGTCACGCGCTTCGGGCACCAGGGCAGCACCTGCCGTCGTGAGCTGCACGCTGCGCTTGGTGCGGTCGAACAATCTGAGGCCCAAATGCGCCTCCAGCTGCGCAATGGCCTGCGTGAGCGGCGGCTGGGTCATGTTGAGGCTTTTGGCAGCGCGGCCGAAGTGAAGCTCCTCGGCCACTGCCAGAAACTGACGCCACAGGCGAAGCTCGATCAAGGGCGGTTTACGGGAAGCCATGCCCGCGGTGCCGAGAATATCTTTCATATGCCATACATATTAATAGATGATTAATAATGGATTGGAAAGAATCAATCAAAGCACGCATACTCTGTTTCTCCCGATGCATGCCCAAGGTCAAACGCGGGCAAGCCATAGTAGCCAACACCACGAGACACCCCATGGAAACCAAAACTGTCAACATCGTTGCCAACCCGCGCAGCAAGAACATCACCGAGGGCAAATCGCGCGCGCCCAACCGCTCCATGTACTACGCCATGGGCTACGAGGCCGACGATTTCAAGAAACCAATGATCGGCGTGGCCAATGGGCACAGCACGATCACGCCATGCAACAGCGGCCTGCAAAAACTGGCCGACGCGGCAATTGTCGGCATCGAGGAAGCTGGCGGTAACGCGCAGGTATTCGGCACGCCGACGATTTCCGACGGCATGGCCATGGGCACCGAGGGCATGAAGTACTCCCTCGTGAGCCGCGAAGTGATCTCCGACTGCATCGAGACCTGCGTGCAGGGCCAGTGGATGGACGGCGTGCTGGTGGTTGGTGGCTGCGACAAGAACATGCCCGGTGGTCTGATGGGCAT
>NZ_JBFUGX010000853.1:0-1530 GCF_056402675.1 Polaromonas sp. P3_C2
TCCTGGCCCGGTCCGGTTTCAATGGTAGCGGCCAATGCCAGCAAGGGATTGATCACACCCAGTCCGATAGCAACGGCTGCACGTCCCGCGAGGGCTCCCTTGTCAGGGCCGGCCGATAGGGAGGCGAAGGTACCGCCAATCTTCAGGGGAGACCGCAAGCTCAGTATGCTGCGGTCTTTGGGCGCYGGATCCAGAACAAGGTCCAATGTCTCATCGGCAAGGTTGATCGTGCCGCGACCGTTGATGACCGTATCTGCCGTATCCAGCACAATCGTTTTGGTGGTCATCAGGCCTTTGTTCACTTCAAAAGCCGCAGCAGCACAGCGCAACTGCACATTGCGGTCACCACGAACCAGGAACTTGATCACCTCTCCGCCGTCCAGGCCCATGAACTCGAGCAGGATATTGCTGATCTCGCCCTTACCCATCAGCACGGCGACGTCGCCGGATGCCGATCCCAGCATTTGCGCCAGTGAATTTCCGCGCCCTTTCAGGTCCAGCTGGCCGCTAACCTTGCCCAGGCTGCTCCTGGTCGTTTCAACGGCAGGAAAGAGCTGGTTGAGCTGCACGGCCCGCAGGTCCAACCGTGTCGTGAAAACCGCGGGCACAGGGTTGGAGTCGATGCGGATACTCCCTGCCACCGTACCGCCTGCAATGCCCAGCGAGATCGGGTCGAGTTGCAAAACACCGGATTTCAGCTGGACATGAACGCTGCCCTTGTCGAGCGGCAGTACTTTCACATGCCGTATATCAGCCGCAGAATAAATCACGTCGGCGTTCATCGCCTGCAGCCGCGTCACATCAAGCGCTGCGACAGGCAGAACCTTGCGCGCAGTGGGCACCGTTTTTCTGCCTGGCGCCGCCGCCGAATCGCTGTCAGTCCTGGCAACAGGTGTGTCGGCACTGGCAGGCGTGGCTTTCCCTGATGGAGCCAGGCCGATCACGGGGGCGAGGTCGGCGAAATCAAGCAGCCTGGACTGGACCTTGCCGGTCAGAAGCGGCACGGCAGCAGACTGGTCAAAACTGAGCGCCCCATTGATATCCGAACCTCCAAGAACGCCCTGCATCTGGGTGGCCGCCCACACCTTGCCGTGCCTGGCCAGCTTGCCCCGGACTTTGTAGGGTGGTGTTGAAGGCAGCACAACGCCCACCAGCTTGTAGAGTTCTTCCAGGTTGCGTCCCTGCAGGTCAAAGGTCGCGTTGATGCCGGCCAGCTCTGCGAGATTGGAGACCGAGCCTTTGGCCTTGAGGCTGGTCTTGCCGGCTACGGCGTTCACTTCTACCGGAAACGGCGCTTCGAGGTCTTTACTCAGCTGGAGTACGCCGCCGGTGCGGCCAGTCGCATTGAAGGACTCGTTTTTCCATTTGCCGGTGGCCTTGTAGCTCAGGGGCAACTGCTCATTTGCTTCTTGTGCCAGTGAGAACTGAACATGGATATTGGCGCCTTGCGCTGCAGCCTGGTAGTCAACCGTGCCGCGGTCAATGACCAGCGCGTCGATCCGTGGAACGGATCCTTCGTCGGACGTATCC
>NZ_JBFUGX010000854.1:0-1524 GCF_056402675.1 Polaromonas sp. P3_C2
GAGCTGGACTGGGACCGCCGGCCGGCCCTGGGCGTGGTGATGGCCGCGCACGGCTATCCGCTGAACCCTCGCAAGGGCGACGTGATTCATGGCCTGCAAAAAGGAACCGATGCAGCCGAAGATTCGATGGTTTTTCATGCCGGAACTCGCAAGCAGGGCGACGCGACGGTGACGGCTGGCGGCCGGGTTTTGTGCGTGACGGCGCTCGGCAGTACGGTGAAAGCCGCGCAGCAACGTGCCTACGAAGTCGCCCAGGACATCGGATTTGATGGCGCGCAGTACCGCAAAGACATCGGCTGGCGCGCGGTCAAGTCCTGATCACGCAATGCGCGCTCGTTTTTTCTTCCGCCCTTCGGGTAACACTGCAGCATGACCGATATTCCAGGCGTTCGAGACTTTCTGCTGGCGCTGCAGCAGCGCATCACCGGCGCCGTTTCCGGGATCGACGGCCAGTCCTTCACGGCGGACCATTGGCAGAAAGCGCCAGGCGAGACGCTGCAGGGCAATGGCATCACCATGATCCTGGAGCAGGGCCAGGTGTTTGAGCGTGCCGGCTGTGGGTTCTCGCATGTGCGGGGCCCCAAGCTGCCGCCTTCGGCGACGCAGCACCGTCCGGAGTTGACAGGCGCACCTTTTGAGGCCCTGGGGGTTTCGCTGGTGTTTCACCCGCGTAATCCCTACGTGCCGACAGTCCACATGAATGTGCGCATGCTGGCCGCGACCCCGGTGTCAGGCTCGGGCGAGCCCGTCTGCTGGTTTGGCGGCGGCATGGACCTGACGCCTTATTACGGGTTTGAAGAGGACGCGGTGCATTTCCACCAGACCTGCAAGGACGCGCTGGCACCGTTTGGCGACGACAAGTACCCCCGGTTCAAACAATGGTGTGATGAGTACTTTTACCTGAAGCACCGGCAGGAGCAGCGCGGAATTGGCGGCGTTTTCTTTGACGACTTCCAGGAGCTGGGGCTGGACCGGAGCTTTGCCCTGATGCAGGGTGTGGCCGACTCATTTTTGCAGGCCTAYTTGCCAATCGTTGAACGGCGCAAGGACACACCGCATGGCGAGCGGGAGCGCGAATTCCAGCTTTACCGGCGGGGCCGGTATGTGGAGTTCAACCTTGTATGGGACCGCGGCACGCACTTTGGTTTGCAGTCCGGGGGGCGCACGGAGTCGATCCTGATGTCCATGCCGCCGCTGGCGAGCTGGTCTTATCAGCGGGGCGTAGAGGCGGGCAGCCCTGAAGAGCGCCTGTATACGGAGTTTTTGCCGAGACGGGACTGGGTTTGATGGCAACGCCGTCACCGGCGCAAAAGCGCATCGGCATGTTTGGTGGTGCGTTTGATCCGCCGCACAGTGCGCACGTTGCACTGGTGCAGGAGGCGATCCGGCAGTTTGGCCTTGATACCCTGTACGTTGTTCCGACCGGCCACGCCTGGCACAAGTCACGCGCCCTGAGCGCGCCGGCTCACCGGCTGGCCATGGCCAGACTGGCTTTTGGCGATATTTCTGGCGTTCGGGTGGATG
>NZ_JBFUGX010000855.1:0-1522 GCF_056402675.1 Polaromonas sp. P3_C2
GGACAAGCGCCAGCAGCCCTATTCTCTCCAGATACTGGCCTTTCAAACCGACCCAGTTCACAGCCCCGGCCGCCCACAGCAGGAAAACCGCCAGCAACGCACTGGCACCCACCACCTGTGCCGAAAACATGCCCCAACCGGGCGCCGGCGTGTAGCTGCCGCGCCGCTTGAGCCCCCACAGCAGCCAGAACGCGTTGATGAGCGCGCCAATACCGATGGCCAGCGCCAGCCCCGCGTGTTGCAAAAACGGCACCAGCGCCAGATTGAGCAGCTGTGTCACCACCAGAACGGCCACCGCAATGCGCACCGGCGTCTTGATATCCTGGCTCGCATAAAAACCGGGCGCCAGCACCTTGATGGCCACCAGTCCCAGCAGGCCCGCGCCGTAGCCCATCAAGGCCGTAGTGGTCTGCTGCACGTCGCGGTCGGTAAAAGCACCATAGTGATAAAGCGTGGCAACCAGCGGCTGGGCAAACGTCATCAGGGCCACAGCACAGGGAACAGCCAGCAGCACCACAATGCGCAGGCCCCAGTCCAGCATGGCCGAATAGCGCGCCGCATCGCCGGCGGCTTTGGCGGCCGACAGCTGCGGCATCAGCACCACGCCGATGGCCACACCCAGCATCGCGGTCGGGAACTCCATCAGGCGGTCGGCATAAGTGAGCCAGCTGACGCTGCCGGGCGTGAGGTGCGAAGCGATCTGCGTATTGATAAGAAGCGAAATTTGCGCCACGCTGACACCCAGCAAGGCCGGCACCATGAGCCTGGTGATGTTTTGGGTGGCCGGATCGGCCCAGGCCGCCTTGATCGCAGAAGGGTTCCAGCCAATGCGCGGCAGCAGCCCCAGCCGGAACAGCGCCGGCACCTGCACCGCCAGTTGAAGGATGCCGCCCACCATCACGCCGCCGCCCAGGGCGTAAACCGGCTCGATCCCGTGCGCCTTGAACCAGGGGGCGCCCAGCCAGGCCGCCAGAATCATGGAAAGGTTGAGCAATACCGGCGTGGCAGCCGGCACGGCAAACCGGCGCCAGGTGTTGAGCACGCCCGAGGACAGCGCCACCAGCGACATGAAGCCGATGTAAGGAAACATCCAGCGCGTCATGAAAACGGCGGCTTCGAAACCACGCGCCTCCTGCTTCAGCCCGCTGGCCATGGCCCAGACCAGCACAGGGGCTGCCGCCACGCCGGCCACACAGGTCAAAAGCAGCGCCCAGGCCAGTAAAGTGGCGACCCGGTCTATCAGCAGTTTGGTCTCGGCTTCGCCGTTTTGGGCCTTGCTGRCGGCCAGCACCGGCACAAAAGCCTGGCTGAAAGCCCCCTCGGCAAACAGCCGCCTGAACAGGTTGGGAATGCGAAATGCCACATTGAAGGCATCCGTCATGGCGCTGGCGCCAAAAGTCGAGGCAATCAGCAGTTCCCGCACCAAACCGGTGATTCGGGAGACCAGGGTCAGAAGGGAGACGGTAGAAGCGGATTTGAAAAGTGACACCCCGGGAGTTTATAGCCCCACGGTCGCTAGTCC
>NZ_JBFUGX010000856.1:0-1520 GCF_056402675.1 Polaromonas sp. P3_C2
GCTTACGCGCGCTACGACGGTGTCATGGACAAGGTCGGCGAACGCCTCTCGGCGCTGAGCCCCGACCACGCCGACCCGCAAGCCGTGGCCGACGACATCACCCGCATCGTCGGCCTGCCCGCCGGCACGCGGCCTTTCCGCTCGGTGACCGACTTCATCGACGACGGCGCCGGTGAAGTCACCGTGGTGGCCGAACGCGTGCGCGAAGAGTTCGCCCACCGCATCGGCATCGCCGACATGCTCAAGCCCACGGTGCGCCGCACGGCTTGATGGCCTTCATCACACGGTCCGGCTTGAGCCCGGGCCCTGTGGTGCCTCTTCACCATTGATTTTCAGGAGCTTCACCATGCAACCCGCTGTCGTCCTCGCTCTCGCCCGCATCCTCATGGCCCTGGCCTTTATCGGCCCGGGCGCTTCGCACTTCATCGAATCCGTACGGCTGCGCAACTACACAGCCGCCGCCATAGGCGCAGTCGAAGTCGCCGCCGGCCTGGCGCTGGCATTCGGCTGGCAGGTGCGCTGGTTCGCGCTGGCCGCCGCGACTTTTCTCGTGGTGGATGCGTTCATCGCGCACGGCTTCTGGGCCGCCACACCGCAAGCGCTGCGCAACCAGCTGCTGCATTTCTTCAAGAACATTGCGCTGGCGGGCGGCTTTGTGCTGCTGGCTTCAGTGTCGCGTGAGTTTTAAGTGAAATTGGCCTGCAGCTCAATCAGTGCACTGCCTTGTATCTATCTTTTTGGTAGCGTCTGCATGCCGAACCCACCCTCGCGCTACACCGCCGTCTTGGCCCATTCACGCGGCGAGACACCGGTCTTCTGCACAAAAAGCCGCGACAGCGCCGACGCATTGGCATATCCCAGCTGCGCGGCAATGGCCTTGAGTGATTGGCCATTGCGCAGCTCGGCCTGCGCAATGGCCAGCCGCCACGTCGCCAGATAGTTCGCGGGCGTTTGCCCCACTTTTTGTTTGAACAACGGTGCAAACGCACTGCGCGACATGCCGGCCGATTGCGCCAGGCCTTCAAGGCTCCATGCATGGCCCGGGTTTTCATGCACCGCCACCAGCGCGCGCGCCAGGCGCGGTTCGGCCAGCCCGGCCAGCAGGCCCTCGGGAGGGCTGCCTTCTTCCGGATGGTCCAGCAGCCAGCGCAGCAGTTGCAGCAGCAACACCTCAAATAATCGGTCGGCCAGCAGCCGCTGGCCGCAGCGCACCTGCGCGGTCTCGGCAAACAGCAGGGCCAGCGTGTGCTCCAGCCCCGGTACGCGCGCCAGCGGCAATACCACCAGGGCCGGCAGCGCACGCGCCAGCGGGTGGCTGGCGCCGCCGGCGAATGCCAGCGTTGCGCAGGTGAAATCAGCGCCCTCCACCGGTGCATTGTGAAAGTCGTGCGCGAGCGGACGCGGGTAAAACACCAGGCTGGGCTCGCTCACCTTCACCCGCCTGGGCGCACCCGTTGCCGCGCGGTGCGTCACCACCATGGTCCCGCGACGCATCACGTGCAAAAAGCCCAGCCCGGCCT
>NZ_JBFUGX010000857.1:0-1513 GCF_056402675.1 Polaromonas sp. P3_C2
GACCTGGACGAAACAATTCGAACTGCAGACTACGCCCCAAACCCGCCTGATTAATATCAGAAAGCAGTGCGTCCATTTCGGCCTTGCTCGGTAGTTGCTTTTCAAGCTGGGTTACATATTGTTGAACCTGTTCGCGCTGCTTCTTCAGCGCATCCAGATTGACAGCCTGTGCAAGCTTCTTTGTGTAATCTTCCTTGAGCTTGACTTCCTTGGCTTTCTCCGCCGTCAACTCTTCATCGGACGCGCTGAGCCATACAAACCAGAGAGCCACGACAACAAAAATCGTGACGGCCAAACAAAGGAGGTAACGTGGAAGTGCTGGCCATGAAGGTGGATCATTGGGATCCAGTCCCGTAAACTGGGACTTCAGACTGCTTTGAATTGCTGCAAAGTCGATGGAATTTTTAGAGATTTTTGCCATGGTCAAACTCGTTCATTCCGCCTCATACCTTGGCCGGCGCCGAGGCGGCAGAAGCTGGCTTGGCAGCCGCCCCCGACACCACCGGTACTGTCCCTGAGCTTGCTGGTGTGGCGCCAACAGTTTTCGGATCGCTGGCCCGCTTCAAACCGATCTTCATTGAAAAATTGGATACCCTGCGCTGGTCACGCGCACTGAGTGACACCGTGCCGGCGGTGATTTCTACAAGTTCCGGCCGGGTTAACCACGCACTGTTGTTAGCCAGGTTGCGCAACAATTCCGAAACACGTTCGTTTGACTGTGCGACGCCGGTGATCATCACGGCCTGGTTGTCTTGTTTCATGCTGGTGATATACACCCCATCGGGCAACTGCTTGACCAGTTCGCTCAGCAAATACACCGGCAGATTGCGGTTTCCCTGCAGATCTTCCACGGCATTCTGACGAGCCCTGAGAGCGGAAATCTCCGCCTGCAGCGTGGCGATATCCTTGATCTGCCCTTCCAACCGGGTAATTTCCGTTTTCAGAAAATTGTTCTTTCCCCGCTGGCCCTCAATCTGGGCCAGGTACCAGGAATAAACAGCACCGCAAATAAGAACGCCGACCAAGGCCGCCATACCCAGTGTGGCAAAAAATACTTCGCGCCTGCGCTTGCGCGCAGCTTCGCGATGGGGAAGCAGATTGACGAGAATCACTGCAGAAACCTCCGCAAAGCCAGACCGCAAGAGGTCAGGTAGGATGCCGCTTCGCGCCGCATCTTCTTTTCACGTACGCCTTCTCCGAGCTCCATTCCTTCAAAAGGGTTTGCCAGCACGCAGGCAAATGAAGTCTGCTGGGTGACGGAATCGGTCAGACCTGGCAAGGCGGACGAGCCACCTGCCAACATCACATAGTCAACTTTGTTGTGCGGTGTGCTGGTAAAGAAGAACTGCAAGGCCCGTCCGATTTCCTGCGCCATGCTCTCGACAAATGGCTTCAGCACGCCGGATTCATAGTCTTCCGGCAAATCGCCACTGCGTTTTTTGCTTTCTGCTTCTTCAGGGGAAAAACCGTACTGCCGAATGATGAGCTGCGTCAGCTGTGCTCCACCGAAGGC
>NZ_JBFUGX010000858.1:0-1512 GCF_056402675.1 Polaromonas sp. P3_C2
GACGACCGGCAATGCGGTGTTGTAAGTCCAGGCCGCTTCAACACCCGGCCCCGACGCTGCCATGGCCTTGACTTCCAGCGCCATTTTTTCCTGCCGCTCCAGGGTCGACCAGGCGTAATAGGCGCTTGCCGGAATCATCAATGCCACGGCCAGTACGGCGAACTTCATGCCAAAGGTCTGAATCGACAACCAGTCGCGCAAACGGGCCATAAAGGCTTTAAACCAGGCCAGCAGGCTGGTGGTGGGCGCGTCGTCGCCGGGCGGAATATCGGCTGGGCTTTTGGTGGGATCAGTCATCGCGGTAATGCGTCAAAAATGCGGACCCGCRGTTGCCGGCTGCCTGCCGCTGTCGTCACGCCAATACGGCCGGGCCGTTGCGTAACATGAGCACCATTCCCTGTAGGAATTGGCGAGGTGCATGTGTAGGTTCAATCCTACATATATGCCAATCGTGGCGCAGCAAAGGATTTGTAAATTGGCCGAGACACAACGCTGTGGCTGTGACAAACGCACGCTTTTGGGGAGCGTTACCTCGCGGGAGGCCCTGCCCCCATGGCTCATTTCTGCCCGTGGGAGGCGGTAACCTCCGGCCGGGGGCAAATTCAGCACAATAGCGCCATGCAACTCAACTACATCGCCAATACCTCTGTCGCATCTTCTTCAGGCAAAACCATCCCAATGATCGATCCGTCCGACGGGCAGGTGTTTGACGAGATTCAGCGCAGCAACGCGCACGACATTGATACCGCGGTGAAAAGTGCCCACGAATGTCTGGAACTGGTATGGAGCCGCTTCAGCGCCGCCGAGCGCGGGCGACTGCTGATGCGGCTTTCCGCCAAGGTGGCCGAGCATGCCGAAGAGCTGGCCATGATCGAGCAGCGCGACTGCGGCAAGCCCACCAAACAGGCACGCGCCGACGCGGCGGCCCTGGTGCGCTACTTCGAGTTTTATGCCGGCGCCTGCGACAAGCTGCACKGCGACACCATTCCCTATCTGGACGGCTACAGTGTGATGACCTGGCGCGAGCCGCACGGCGTGACGGGCCACGTGATTCCGTGGAACTACCCGATGCAGATCTTCGGCCGCAGCGTCGGCGGCGCGCTGGCCGCGGRCAACGTCTGCGTGGTCAAGCCGGCAGAGGATGCCTGCCTGTCATTGATTCGCGTGGCGCAACTCGCGGCCGAAGTGGGTTTTCCGGCCGGCGCCATCAACATCGTGACCGGTTACGGCCATGAGGTCGGCGACGCGCTGGCCCGCCACAAAGAAATCGACCACATCAGCTTTACCGGCAGCCCCGCCGTGGGCACGCTGATCCAGCAGGTCGCCGCCGAGCGCCACTGCCCCGTCACGCTGGAGCTGGGCGGGAAAAGTCCGCAAATCGTGTTTGCCGATGCCGACCTGGATGTCGCCATACCGGCCATCATCAACGCCATCGTGCAGAACGCCGGGCAAACCTGCTCGGCCGGCTCGCGCCTGCTGGTAGAACAGGCGATTTACGAGCCCCTGCTGCTG
>NZ_JBFUGX010000859.1:0-2643 GCF_056402675.1 Polaromonas sp. P3_C2
GCCCTCAAATGGGCGCTTTTACACAGGTCCCCGGCAAAAAATCCGCAACAACTCCTGATTGACATCCTGCAATGGCATTGATCGTTCATAAATACGGCGGCACGTCGATGGGCTCTACCGAGCGCATCCGCAATGTCGCCAAACGCGTGGCCAAATGGGCGCGGGCCGGCCACCAGATGGTGGTCGTTCCCAGTGCCATGAGCGGCGAAACCAACCGTTTGCTCGGCCTGGCCAAAGAACTGGCGCCCGCCAGGACAAGCGATGCTTATGGCCGCGAGCTTGATGCGCTGGCTGCTACCGGCGAGCAGGCTTCCAGCGCATTGCTGGCCATTGCGCTGCAGGCCGAAGGCATGCAGGCTGTGAGCTACGCCGGCTGGCAGGTCACCATCAAGACCAACAACGCCTACA
Organism: Polaromonas sp. P3_C2; assembly: GCF_056402675.1. NCBI lineage: Bacteria > Pseudomonadati > Pseudomonadota > Betaproteobacteria > Burkholderiales > Comamonadaceae > Polaromonas > Polaromonas sp. P3_C2. Next base: position 409 of record NZ_JBFUGX010000859.1, read on the forward strand.
CCAAGGCCCGCATCGAGTCGATCGACGACGAGCGTGTGCGTGCAGACCTGGACGCCGGAAAAGTTGTCATCATCACCGGCTTTCAGGGGGTGGACGAGGCCGGCAATGTCACCACGCTGGGCCGCGGCGGTTCCGACACTTCGGCCGTGGCCATTGCGGCGGCGCTCAAGGCGCACGAGTGCCTGATTTACACCGACGTCGACGGCGTTTACACCACTGACCCGCGCGTGGTGCCTGAGGCGCGTCGCCTGCATACCGTGAGCTTTGAAGAGATGCTGGAGATGGCCTCCATGGGCTCCAAGGTGCTGCAGATTCGCTCGGTGGAATTTGCCGGCAAATACAAGGTGCCGCTGCGCGTGCTGTCCAGCTTCACCGAATGGGACATCGACATCAACGAAGAGGCCAAGTCAGGCACTTTGATCAGCTTTGAGGAAGACGAAAACATGGAACAAGCCATCGTATCGGGCATCGCTTTCAACCGCGATGAAGCCAAAATTTCCGTGCTCGGCGTACCCGACACCCCGGGTATCGCGTACCAGATCCTGGGCGCCGTGGCCGATGCCAACATCGAAGTCGATGTGATCATCCAGAACGTCAGCAAGGACGGCAAGACCGACTTCAGCTTTACGGTTCACCGCAACGATTACTCCAAGGCCATCGACCTGCTGAAAACCCAGGTGGTGCCAAAACTGGGCGCGCAGGAAGTCACCGGCGATGCCAAGATCTGCAAGGTCAGCATCGTCGGCATCGGCATGCGCAGCCACGTGGGCATCGCCAGCAAGATGTTTCGCGTGCTGAGCGAAGAGGGCATCAACATCCAGATGATTTCCACCAGCGAAATCAAGACTTCCGTCGTCATCGACGAAAAGTACATGGAACTCGCCGTGCGCGCCCTGCACAAGGCTTTTGACCTGGACCAGCCCGCCGCCTGAAAATGGCCGGGAAGTCGTGAGATAATCGATTTATTGGAAACGTGACCGAGTGGCCGAAGGTGCTCCCCTGCTAAGGGAGTATGGGGTGTAGAGCCTCATCGAGGGTTCGAATCCCTCCGTTTCCGCCAAGACTACCGACTCTCTCCCGCATGGGGCAGAGTCGGTTTTTTTAGGCCGCCACAGTACCTTCCACCCGACATCTACTGTTCTCGGAGGCGGCGGCCGACAAAGGCACGGTATCGGTAACGCGGGACTCCGGGTTTGCCGGATCCGATTGCCCAACCACCTTGTTTGTGAACGACAAGATGGCGGCACTCGTGAAGGCTGGCGAAACAGTCACGCTGCATCTGCCCGCAGAGCCTGTGACTCTTGGCGCCATACCTTTCGGCGTGTGCGGCGGCGGTCTTGCGCGACTAGAGATCCATCCCACCCCAGCCAGGCCGGCTCGTTACCGGATCGGACCTGACGGCGATGGAGAAATAGACTTCTACCCAATCGTTTCACGCTAGCGGCAAAGCATTGATTCGCCAAAATCGAGCGAAAGGCGAGAAAGGCGACAAATTTCCGTAAATATTGACGACTACGAGCCTGTCCGCCTCGCAAGTAATACCTACTTTCGGCTAGCCTCGTAGTTGAATGCAAAACATGGCAATAAACCATCTTGATGTGGATGACGGGTCAATACACCCCGGCACACGCACATCGCTATTCCAGCCTTCACCCTTGCTGGCAGATTGCGTATGTGCTTATGTGGTGCGCGACACCTTGGACGCCCAGCTGAGCCCCAAACAAAGCTTCAGTCATTTGCCGGTGTCTCCGCTGGTCAGTATTGTCTGGTCAATTCACGGTGGACGATCATCGATGCCTATCGATGTTGATGAATGGCCCCCGTCGTCAAGGCGGGTCGTCTTGCGCGGCCCTCGCACGCAACCCAGCGTCTGGCAAAGCCACGGCCCCGCCTTTGGGTTTTCATTGACTATTTTTCCGGATGCATTTCATGCACTGACGCATCTGAATGTGGCCGGTTTGCTGGACCAGGCCAGGAATCTGCAAACTGTACTGGGCAAAGACTGGCAGCAGATGGCGATTGCCGTCCTGCAGGCCAGCGACGATCTGGCACGCATTCAAATCATTGAAGCTTTTTTAACGCCTCGCTGGATATCCGTGCGTTCGCCGCGGCCGGTGGCAACACCGCCGGATGGCCTGTCCTTGTTCAATGACTGGGTTGATGCGGTAGYGCTGCGTGCATCCGCGTCAACCCATGGGCAAAGCACGCGCCAACGAGAGCGGTTCATCAAGGGGC
>NZ_JBFUGX010000860.1:0-1511 GCF_056402675.1 Polaromonas sp. P3_C2
GAGCAGCACGATACCTGACCTGGAAAGCCGGCACAGCCGTGCAGGATTTTGCTACTATTTTTATAGCTGCTTGCGCTCGTCCATTATGGCTTTCAGCCACTTTTTACTAAAAATCATCCGAACGACATCAGGATGCCGGCTGGTGGTATCTGGCCCAGGCTGCTTCCGTGGGCGTGGTGCTGGCGCCCGGCTGCTGCGGCAGGCTGAAGTGGCCGTCCACCACCTGGGCCGGCTCCAGGAAGCAGTCCTTGATCCAGGGGATGTATTCAAGCACCGTGCAGGCCGGGTGGGCATGATTGAGGTGCACATGCACCTGACTCATGTCGCCCGCGTGCGGCGCCACCGGCAACCGGAAGGAATGCGCCGTGTCGCAGACGCGCAGCACTTCGGTGATGCCGCCCATGCGCGTCACATCGGGCTGCACCCAATGAATCGCTTCCTGGTGGAAGAATTCCGCAAACGCATCGTGCGTGTAGAGCTGCTCGCCCAGCGCGACGGGGATGCTGGTGCTGCGCGCCAGTTGCGCATGGCCTTTCACGTCGTCGTACCAGAGCGGCTCTTCAATCCAGTACAAATCAAATGCCTCTGCCGCGCGGCAAAAGCGCTGGCAGGTGGGCAAGTCCCATTTGCCGTTGCCGTCGGTTGCCATGGTGATGGCGGGGCCGATGGCGCGGCGCACGGCCTCCAGCCGTTTCAGGTCACGGTCGACGCTGGAGCCAATCTTGACCTTGATACCGGTGAAGCCTTCGTCGACTGCGCGCTTCGCCCCAGTCACCAGCTGGTCGTCGGGAATGCTCAGCCAGCCGATGTCGGTGTTGTAAGCGCGTACTTTCTCGCGCACCTGGCCGCCCAGCAGCTTCCACAGCGGCACGCCCGCAGCCTTGGCCTTCAAGTCCCACAGCGCGATGTCGATGGCGGCCTGAGACAGCGTGATGATGCCGGCGCGCCCCACCCACTGCAGGGCCGGGTTGCGCGCCAGCTTGAGCCATAAACGCTGGATGTCTGCCGCGTCTTCACCGATCAGAAGCGGCGCATGGCAGGTCTCGATGCAGCGTGTAATCAGTTGGTCGCTCGGCAAATGGGCATGGGTGCCGGTGAAGCCGTACCCGGTGAGCCCGTTGTCTGTGTCTATCTGCGCCCCGACCACGCCCCAATGCGAAATGGTGTGGGTGCTGTCGGCAATCTGCGAGCCCGTGACGGGCACATGCAGGATGAACGGCTTGACCGATGTGATTTTCAATTTTGTCTCCGGGTGGCACTCAGAAGGCTCAGAACCCGCATCGTGCCAGAGTCAGTCACTTTGCGCCCTGCTCCGCTTCCTGCAAGGCTCGCCACATGACCTTGCCCGAGCCGCTCTTGGGCAGCGCATCGACAAACTGCACCACACGCGGATATTTGTACGCCGCCATGTTCTCCTTGCACCAGTTGATGATGTCGTCTTCCGTCGTCTGGCCTTTGGCCGCGGCGCGCAGCACCACCACCGCCTTGACGGTTTCGCCGCGGTAGGCGTC
>NZ_JBFUGX010000861.1:0-1511 GCF_056402675.1 Polaromonas sp. P3_C2
GGCCACCAGATAAGGTTTTCCCGCGGCCTTTCAGCCGGATTCTTTCAGGGAATTTTTTTGGCCCCGCCGCCGCACACTGCGCATGCCGCATGGGGCGCAATTTTCATTTCGCTCCATTCCATGTGTTTGCCGTCCAGCATCAACAGCCGCCCGGTCAACGACCCGCTGATGCCGCAGATCAGCTTCAGGGCTTCGGCAGCCTGCGTGCTGCCCATGATGCCGACCATCGGCGCGAAAACGCCCATCGTCGCGCAAAGGGCTTCTTCCAGCTGGTCTGATTCGGGAAACACGCAGGCATAGCACGGTGAATCTTCGCGTCGCGAATCGTAGACGGCGATCTGGCCGTCAAAGCGGATGGCTGCACCCGATACCAATGGCTTGCGGTGTTTGACGCAAGCGCGGTTGATGGCATGGCGCGTGGAGAAGTTGTCCGTGCAGTCCAGCACAACATCGGCGTCCCGGACCAGCTGATCGAGCAGCGCGCCTTCTGCGCGCCGGGTAACCGGGGTGACCACGACGTCGGGGTTGATGGCCGCGATGGACTGGGCAACGGATTCTGCCTTGAACGTTCCGATGCGAGACAGGTTGTGGGCGATTTGCCGTTGCAGGTTGGTGGCATCCACCCGGTCATGGTCGGCGATGGTGATGTGGCCGACACCGGCGCTGCCCAGATAAAGCGCGACGGGCGAGCCCAGTCCGCCCGCACCGACGATCAGCACATGCGACTGGAGGATTTTTTCCTGACCTTCGATGCCGATCTCGTCGAGCAGGATGTGCCGCGAGTAACGAAGCAGCTGTTCGTCGTTCATGATGGGAAACCGTTCAAGCTGCAGGACGGGCTGGCCCGGAAGGGGCAGGGCGGGATCCGGCGCAAGCCGGCTCCGCTCTGCGCATCGGCCTAGTTGTCTTTTTTCTCGTTTTTCGGTTCGACCACGGCTGTCTTGCTGACCAGCACGGGACGTCCCTTGAGCTTGTTGATCGCCTGGGCCAGCTGGAAGTCCTTGTCGCTACCCAGTTCAGGCGGGCGACGCTGCTCAGGTGTCTTCTTGGCTTCTTCTTCAAGGCGCTTCAGGGCCTCTTCGCGAGCCTTCTCGCGGCCGGCGTCTTTCACTTCAGCGCCCTGGCCACTGTTGAGGTGTTTCTCAAGATCGGCTTCGCGGGTGCGCAATGCGGCAAAAGGACTGCCTTCAGCGGTTTCATCGACCATGACGTCAGGCACGATGCCGCGCGCCTGGATGGATTTCCCGCTGGGCGTAAAGTAACGTGCCGTGGTGAGCTTCAGACCCGTATCCGGCCCCAGGGGGCGGACGGTTTGCACCGATCCCTTGCCGAAAGTCTGGTTGCCCATGATGGTGGCACGCTTGTGGTCCTGCAAAGCACCCGCGACGATTTCGCTGGCAGAGGCCGAGCCTTCATTGACCAGCACCACCAGCGGCACGTTCTTGAGGGCAGCCGGCAGGCGCTTGAGCGGGTCGGCGCCGTTGCGTCGCTGGTAGAACTCCGGCGCAGCC
>NZ_JBFUGX010000862.1:0-1501 GCF_056402675.1 Polaromonas sp. P3_C2
GTAGAGGTGTACGAGGCTAGGCGCCCTGCCTTTTCAAATATTTCGCTCAGCGGTATCTTGTGAAGCCAGTTTGAAAGCTTTTCCCACTGATCTGTGCATTTGGTTGGGTCGAGATCGAATTTTTTGCTGAACAACTTTTGCATCGTCTCGATGTTGGCTTCGAGCCATGTTGTCATCAGCGGATCGAGAGGTTGTTTGAGGTTCAGAATCCGGTTCCGGATTGCATGAAGAGTGTGGAAGTTTTCCCATCGCCATGCGAACTCCTCGTACCGCCCTGGCGTTGCCAGAAGGTACTTTGAAACCGTATACAACTCTTCAATGTGACGTACATGCAGCAGCGCAGCGCGGCTCTTCCCTACAGCATCGATGGCTGCACAGTGATCTGCAATATCGCGGAGTACGTATAGCAGGACGTGGTAGAGAGGGTGGATTGTTATTGCCGACCTCCGAATCTCGGCCAAAACTTCATCAGCTTTGACTTTCAGCGGACGCCCTGCTAAGTCAAGAGCGTTGGGGTGATCTATGCCCCAGAACTCCTGCATGAACTCCAACAGCGATGCTTGTATTGCGTTGGCAGGTATGGCGAGCATGCTGTGAGGCCTAACGTTTGACATGAGCGGCGGCTGGAAGCAAGCGAAGCTTGCTGGAAGACGTCCGCTCGATGGAAGGGTTAGGCACCGGTGTATTCACTGCTGCGCCTTGCCTTGCTGCATACGAGCACGTACTTGCTCGCGCATGCGTTCGTTGAGTTGTTGAAACTCTCGAATGAGCTTGTCGCATGGCTCTTTCGTGGCCTGGCAAAGAGCGGCCATTTCAACGTAGACCTCTCCGTTTGGCCGCTGCTGGATGATGCGGCGCACGACGGCCGGATGCGCATAGTGACCTTCTGGAGTGAACGACCACACGGCAAATGCCGGGTTGGGCTCGTTGATGATGACCCAGCCGTCGGGTTTGGTGATGTTGATGCTGACACCAGGCTTCGCCTTGAGGGACTCAAGCGCCTGGGAAACGCTCGCATATCCGAGAGCTTGCGCTGCGCCCCGCGACTCCTCAAGCGGTACTTCGGACTGCGCCAGGCAGATTGCGCAGCTCGTGGCTAGAAGGAGTGTTGCGACGTAGTGTTTCATATGAGGTGCCTAACGTAGAAATGACCGGACCACCAACATGAGCGGCGGAGCCGCCTCCTGCTGTTGTGGGTCCGTGTCGATTGACATGTTAAAGCGCTCGCTCTTTAACAAAAGAATTTCCCGATTGGAACCGTGCCGGTAACCAGTACTAGTATGRGGTCAATCATGCATGATGCAAAGACGCCAACTCCTCGCCACAGGGCATCGAGGCCACTTGCGCAGAGGGCAACCGCACGCAGACTTCGAGCTTTGGGGTTGACGAGGGGCGCGACCAGCGACCAAGCCACCCAGCGCAAGGGGAGATAGAAGGCCAGGTAGGCAACCAAGACAAATGCGGGTTGACTTTCCCAGTGCTGGCTCTGGAGCCACTCGCC
>NZ_JBFUGX010000863.1:0-1498 GCF_056402675.1 Polaromonas sp. P3_C2
GCGTAAAGATGACCGGACGACTAACACTTGCGGCAGAGCTGCCTGCTGCTGTTGTGGGTTCGTGTCGATTGGCAAGTCAGGCCGTAAGCAGGCCGCAGCGAATTTACTCATTCGTGTCCTCTTGGAACACCGATCAAGACTGAGATGGTACCCAGCACAAACCAGGCCGCGAACGTGAAAAGTACCAGCGACATGAGAATATTGTGGCCACACATGACGCCAAGTGCAGGATGCTTTCCTTCGCAGCCGACGAAGAGAATGGCAAAGGCGATCAAGGGGCCACCCAAGAAAATGAGAATGAGTTTCACGAACTTGCTCAGCACCATGGAACGAAGCCTACCGTTGGCGGTCACCGGCAACCAACACTAGTCGCGAAACAGCAACCTGCAGCTGTGTCCGCATCGGCCGATCGGTTAGGCTTCATACCTTGACTTCCACTACTTGGTTAGAGCCTTTAATGGCTTGGCCTTCGACTTGATATACACACCATCAGCGTATGCGCCTGCACCAGAGTAGCAGTGTCCGATTTGGTAAACCTGCGCCCGATTTCCATTGAACGTTGCGATTATGGCGCAGGGAATATCCGGACTGGAGAAGAATCCTGCGCAAGAGTCTCGTGTAATTGTCAGCTCACCTTCCAGGTTACCAACCGTAGGTGCTCCAGCAATCATTTTCCCCAACGATTGCAGCTCAAAGTGGGCTCGATCCAACCCATCGGATGATTCGGTTGGAGTGTCGATGGACATATAGGCCCCATCTTTCCTTTCGTATCTCGCACCTTGCATGCAGGGAGATGCATAGGCTGACGATGAAGTAAGAACTGCGAAGGCAAAGACCGCGACAGACAGATTCAGGTGGATTGCAGAAGTCATATTAGCCCGACGTTTGGCATGAGGGGTCGGCCCAAGTGGGCTGCGGTTGCCTCTTCGATGGAAGGATCAGGCGGCATGCAATTGGCCACTTTCAGAGAATGGTCCCTCGAACCTGAAACAACCCGCGACAACCCGGGAGGGTAGGAGCCTGACGTTTGACATAAGCGCTCTGCAAGGTGCCCGTTTGAAGGAGAGGTCAGGCGACATCGGCGATGGCCAAGCGGTCCGATGTGAATATCTCAGCTTGCATGAGAACGTAGAGAGAAGAKGATGTAAAGGCCTAMRGCGATCTCGCCCAAGCCGATGAGGATYGCYGGAAGCCCTTCAACGAYACGCTKCTCATYGCTATCTYCATTCCATGTGAATTTRGCTTCYCGSCGCARRACRCTCTTCACRCCCGCWRCGATMGATGCGAGGCCAAACARYACGRYRATGATTTTTAAAAGYAGTGCCATGAGAYGCCTAACGCAATTCAGACCGCAAAAGCTGCGGTCTAACTTGACTGCTATGGTTTAACTTGGACATCGAATCCTCCCAAACCCTCTTGTTTTTGGCATTGCAGCAAATACGCTGGATTTTTATGCCTGTACAAATAATCCCATGAAGCCCTGCTCCCACTGCAGTTG
>NZ_JBFUGX010000864.1:0-1496 GCF_056402675.1 Polaromonas sp. P3_C2
GCCAGGCCGTAGGCGTTGTGCCGAAGTGGGCGCGAAAGGCCCGGCTGAAGACCTCGGCTGACGCAAAACCTGTGTCAAGCGCCACCTGCAATGCGGTCTGCTGCGTAAATATCAGGCGCTGCGCCGCCGACTCCAGCCGCAGGCGGCGCACACAGTCGGCCAGGGTTTCGCCCGTGACCGCCTGGAACACGCGGTGAAAGTGCCAAGGTGAAAAGTGCGCCACATCGGCCAGCGTTTGCAGGTCCAGCGTGCCGTCCAGGTTGGCGCTGACGTGGTCTACCACCCGGTTGATGCGGGCGATGTAGGTATGCTGGTGCGGGTTGGGCGCGAGCTCTTGCGTCTGGGTCAAAGGCATGCCGGCAAGTCTAGCGCCAGCGGCCCCGTGTTGCTGTGGCTAGCCCGCTTTGCGTATCGTGCCCTGCGCTGCTGCGCACAAGATGCGCTCCTTCCCGCGTAGCACAAAAATATCGCATCGGCACACCGCCTGCGTCTTGYCGCTGCCTACCACCGTGGCCACGGCCAGCAGGCGCTCGGCATCTTTGGCCGGGCGCAGGTAGTTGATCTTGAACTCTGACGTGACAGAGTCGCCCAGCACCGAGCCCCCCGCAAACGTGAGCGCGTTGTCTGCCAAGTAAGACAACACACCGCCGTGCACAAAGCCGTGCTGCTGCAAGAGGCCAGGCACCACAGGCACCGACAGCTCCGCGCCGCCGGGCGCAAAGGCATCCAGCTGCGCGTTCAGCATCGCGCTGAAGGGCTGTTGCCCCAGCACCTGACGGCCCCAGGCCAGCAAGTCAGCGGGCATGTTGCCTGCGTGAAAACGGCGGGGTCAACCGCCTGCCGCCCGACACCAGCCAGCGCAGCAGGCGTATGTAGGCCGGCCAGGGCACCTGCCGTGGCTCGTTGCCCAGCGAGAGCTGCGCCTGCGACAGCACGTCTTCCACGCAGACGTCGTGCAGGGGGCCAATCACCAGCGGCCACAAGAGCAGGCCAGTGCCGTGTGTGTTCATCTCAATGCGGTGCTCCAGCACGCAATGCGCAGGCGTGGCCTCAAGCACCTCAAAACCGTGCCAGCCGTCAAAACCCACCGGCGCGGTAAGGCGAAACCGCACCGACTGGCCCGGCGTATAGGCTTCCACCACATAGCGGATAGGCCCATGCCCACCGATGGCACCCACCGCCAGCGGCCTGTCGAACTTCAGGCGCGGCCATGCCTTCCCGGGCCACAGCGTATCGGCCTGCGAACCCAGCGCATCAATCAGCGCGCCTACCTGCTGCGGGCTCGCGTGCAGCAAACGTTGATGAACATTGACAACTTTCATGCAAGTACTCCTGGTTGAATCGGGAACGTGTTCAGGGCGCCACGGCCATCCAGGCCGCGTGTTCCAGTGCGGCCCTCACTTTGGGTGTGACGGCCGGGGTGGGCTGGCTGACCCAGCCCTGCGTAAGCGACATCGCCGGTGAAAACATCAGCGCCATCCACAGGTGAAAAGGCA
>NZ_JBFUGX010000865.1:0-1496 GCF_056402675.1 Polaromonas sp. P3_C2
CAGTGTAGGGTCATTTTTCACCACAAAAACCTTGATAGCTTCGCCCTGCTTTTCGTCGGCAATGCCAATGGCTGCGCACTCAACAACGCCTGGGCACAGGGAAATGACGTTCTCAAGTTCATTGGGGAACACATTGAATCCCGAAACAATGATCATGTCCTTCTTGCGATCGATGATTTTGGTGTAACCGCGCTCGTCCATGATGCCAATATCACCGGTGCGCATGAAGCCATCGGAGGTGAACGCCTTTTTGTTCTCTTCAGGCTGCTGGTAATAGCCCGTCATGACTTGCGGACCCTTGATACAGATCTCGCCGGATTCGCCAAGTGCGAGCGATAGGCCATCGTCATCCTTGATGGCGATTTCGATGCTGGGCAACGGCAGGCCGATGGTGCCGGTGAACTCCTTGTTCATCACCGGATTGTTGGTGCCGATGGCGCAAGTCTCGCTCATGCCCCAGCCTTCAATCATGGGGCAACCTGTAACCTGCAACCAGTGTTTCGCCGTACCTTCGGACGCGGCCATGCCACCCGCCTGCGAAACACAAAGGGCGGAGAAATCTACCGTCTTGAACTGAGGGTGCTGAAGCAACGCATTAAAAAGCGTGTTGACGGCCGGCAACATGTGAAACGGACGCTTCTTGAGCACCGCGATGAATTTACCGAAGTCACGCGGATTCGGAATGAGTGTCAGATGAGCTCCCCAACGAATCGAGAGCAGGCATAGCGTCAGCGCGAAGATGTGATACAGCGGCAAAGCAGCGATATTGTTTGTCTTGCTGACATCGCCTATCCGCTCTAGAGCCGGCGTGAACCATTCTTCAGCCTGAAGAATGGCCGCAACGATATTGCGATGCGTGAGTACGGCGCCTTTTGACAATCCGGTTGTGCCGCCGGTGTATTGCAAAAAGGCGATTGAATCCAGTGTGGTCTGCGCAGGCCTGAGAGGCAGGCGGCTACCTTCGGCAATTGCGCGATTGAAGGCTGTCACGGTGCGCCCGTTTGCAAGCGGCAATTTGTAGGCGGGCACCAGCTTGGCCAGGTGGCGAACTGCGAAGTTGATCCATTGGCCATACCAGAAGCCCAGCAAATCACCCATGGACGCCATGACGACGTTCTTCACTGGTGTGCGCTCAATCACTTCCGCCAGTGTGGCAGCGAAGTTCTCCAGAATGACGATGGTAGTGGCCCCGGAGTCGCGTAACTGGTGTTCCAGTTCACGGGCGGTGTACAGCGGATTGACGTTGACGCAGGTATAGCCTGCCCGCAGGATGGCCGACATGGTGACTGCAAACTGCGGAACATTTGGCAGCATGATCGCAACCCGCGCCCCGCTCTCAAGACCCAAGCTTTGCAGCCAGGCACCTAAAGCCGACGACAGCTCATCGAGCTGTCCGTACGTCATCCAGCGATCCATGCAAACCGAAAAAGGTTTGGCCGCGTTTTTCTTGAACGAGTCCTCCAGCAGATGATTCAACGAGCGGAACTGCTCGGTGT
>NZ_JBFUGX010000866.1:0-1487 GCF_056402675.1 Polaromonas sp. P3_C2
ACATGGTGTTTCGCGCTGACTGGAAAAACGCGATCGACACGCTGCACAGCACCAACAATTTTCCCGAGTTCACCGGCCGCATCTGCCCCGCGCCCTGCGAAGCCGCCTGCACGCTGAACGTGAATGACGACGCCGTCGGCATCAAGTCGATCGAGCACGCCATCATCGACCGCGCCTGGTCCGAAGGCTGGGTCAAGCCCGTGATGCCCAAGCACAAGACCGGTAAAAAGGTTGCCGTGGTCGGCTCTGGCCCTGCCGGCATGGCCGCCGCGCAGCAACTGGCTCGCGCAGGCCACGACGTGACGCTGTTTGAAAAGAACGACCGCGTCGGCGGCCTGCTGCGCTACGGCATTCCCGATTTCAAGATGGAAAAAGTCCACATCGACCGCCGCGTCGAGCAGATGAAGGCCGAGGGCGTGAACTTCCGCACCGGCGTGATGGTGGGCAGCCTGCCAAAGGACTCCAAAGTCACCAACTGGGCGAAAGAAAGCATCACCCCTGAGCAACTGCAAAAAGACTTCGACGCCGTCATCCTCACCGGCGGCGCCGAACAGTCGCGCGACCTGCCCGTGCCCGGCCGCGACCTGGACGGCGTGCACTTTGCGATGGAGTTTTTGCCCCAGCAGAACAAGGTCAATGCCGGCGACAAGGTCAAAGGCCAGCTGCGCGCCGACGGCAAGCATGTCATCGTCATCGGCGGTGGCGATACGGGTTCCGACTGCGTGGGCACCAGCAACCGCCACGGCGCGGTCAGCGTCACCCAGTTTGAGCTGATGCCCCAGCCGCCCGAAGAAGAAAACCGCCCCATGACCTGGCCTTACTGGCCGATCAAGCTGCGCACCTCTTCCAGCCACGAAGAAGGCTGCGAGCGCGAGTTCGCGATCTCCACCAAGGAACTGATCGGCGAAAAAGGCAAGGTCACGGGCCTGAAGACCGTTCGCGTCGAATGGAAAGACGGCAAGATGGTGGAAGTGCCAGGCTCTGAGCAAACCCTCAAGGCTGACCTGGTGCTGCTGGCCATGGGCTTTATTTCGCCGGTGGCGTCCGTTCTGGATGCGTTCGGCATCGAAAAAGACAACCGCGGCAACGCCAAAGCGGGCACTGACTTCACCGGCGGCTATGCCACCAATGTGCCCAAAGTGTTTGCCGCTGGCGACATCCGCCGCGGCCAGAGCCTGGTCGTATGGGCGATTCGCGAAGGCCGTCAGGCCGCGCGTGCTGTCGACGAGTTTTTGATGGGCTTTAGCGACCTGCCTCGCTAAGCGCCGCGCCCGGCCTTCGCAAATCGCCCCAAGGGGCGGTTAAATAAACCCCAAGCTYGCGCTTGGGGTGCGCGTAGGCCGCCAGGCCGCGCGCGYGGTCGACGAGTTTCTGATGGGCTTTAGCGACCTGCCTCGCTAAGCGCCGCGCCGGCCTTCTCAAATCGCCCCAAGGGGCGGTTAAATAAACCCCAAGCTCGCGCTTGGGGTGCGCGTAGGCCGCCAGGC
>NZ_JBFUGX010000867.1:0-1483 GCF_056402675.1 Polaromonas sp. P3_C2
TCAGCCCGGTCAGGCAGGCCAGCAAATCTCTACAGCAGCTGGCCAGCAATTTCACCGAGATTGTGCAGATCCGTGTCCGTGACGGCTTTGAATCCGTCTCTGTGGCCCGATGGGACTCCACCCATGATGTTCGCATCCACGGGTCCGTCGGCATGAGGCGGCCTCTCCACGGTGGCGCGTCGGGCAAAGTCCTGTTGGCCTATGCCCCCGCAGAGTTTCTGAACGAATTTTTCGCACAGGACTTTCAGAAGTTCACGCCCAACACCATCGTGCAACGCGCAAAATGGAATGAGGAGCTGATCAAGATCCGCAAGCAGGGCTACGCCACTTCCCTGGGCGAAATCACGAACGAAGTCCTTTCCGTGGCGGCACCGGTGCGCGACGGAACATCAAAAGTCATCGCCGCCATGGCGATCTCCATTCCTTCAAGCCGCATCACGGCCAAAGGGCTGGAGAAACTGGCCAAGCCGCTGTGCGCGGCGGCCTACGACCTTTCGGTTGAGCTCGGATATCGTCGCTCCGACGCTTCTGCCGATTAGCGGCAGCGCACCTGGTGGGGCGCGCTGCAGCCACCACCATTATTGAGAACGCTTCGGGATCACAGGAAGCACCACGTGCGATGGATGCTGGCTGCTCATGTACACCTTGTTGAGCGCCGTCCTGCTCGTCGTTGCCTGCGCCTCAGGATCCCCGGTGTTCGGGTTGACGTCAAAGTGCGGAAAGTTGCTGCTCGAAATGTCAACCCGGATGCGATGCCCTGCCTTGAACAGGTTGCTTGTCGGAAACGCCTCGATGCGGATGGGGTACACCGTTCCCGGCGTCATCAATTCCGGGTACTCCCATGAGTCCCTGTACCTCACCCGCAGAATCCCGTCGGTAAGGTTCATGGCGAAACCCTTTGGGTAGTCTTCGCTTTGCGGATACACATCGACCAGCTTGACGGTGAAATCCGTGTCCGGGCAGTCGGAGGATATCCACAGGTTCGCCACCACCGGCCCTGTAATCTCGACATCCTCCGCCAGCGGTTCAGTTGAAAAGGCAAGCACATCTTCACGGTCGGTCAGTGGGTAAAACGGTTCTGCGCAACCAAAGAAGCGCTCATCGGTTGTTTGGTCGAAAGCCCCGGCCAGTATTCCGGGTGGACGTGAAACCACGCTGCCGCCCAAGGTGGGAACCGGATTTTTGGGGTCAAACCGGTACGCCAGCGCGCCGTGATGCCTCTCTGGAAGAGAGGGGGACAGCGAACGATCAACGTGAAGATGGTAGGGCGTCCACCGCGTATCCGGAATCGGCCAGTCCTGCTCGGAACGCCAGGTACCGCCATGGTCAAGACGTCCCTCGCTGTTTTTTCTGCCGGAGCCGCCGCCCATCACGAACAGCCTCACGTTGGCGTTGTCTTCAGCGGCCGGAAGGCCTTTCAGCCAGTGGTCAAACCATTTGAGCCTTGCCTCAAGAAAGCTTGCGGCAGCGTGTTGGCCAAAAG
>NZ_JBFUGX010000868.1:0-1480 GCF_056402675.1 Polaromonas sp. P3_C2
CGCCTACGGCCTGGCGGCGTGGCGACTGGCGTGAGTGGGCAACGCGCCACGTGCTTGAACATGGCAAGAATCATCAAGCCCATCACAAGCCGAATCAAGACTCCATCATGGCGCTGTTTAAAGATAGAACCCTCTGGCCCGTGGGGCCGGTTTTATCTGAAAGAGGCTTGAACATGCACATTGAACTGAAGACCATTCCTGCCATGCGCCTGGCTTACATGCGCAATACCGGCCCTTATGGCGACCAGGTGGCGCAGCTATGGCAACGCTTTGTCGCCTGGTGCGGCCAGCACGGCCACATGAGCCCGCGCCCCAGGATGTACGGCATCAGCCAGGACAACCCCGAGATCACGCCGGCCGACAAATGCCGCTACGACGCCTGCATTGAAGTGAACGAGGCCTTCAAACCGCAAGGCGAGACAGGCGTGCAGAACTTTGGCGGCGGGCGCTACGCCTGCGGCCGTTTTACCGGCAAGCCGGGCAATGAAGTGCACGAAGCCTGGACGCACATGTTTGCCGAGTGGCTTCCGCAAAGCGGCTACCAGCCGGAGAACAAGCCGGCGCTGGAGCTGTATGAAGAAGACTTTGTAATGGATCCGAAGACCGGCACCTTCAGTTGCTGGCTGTGTGTACCGGTCAAGGCGCTATAGCCCCTGTAGAGGCAACAGCTTGCCTTCGGCCGCGGAAGGCGGCGCAATGCGCAGCAGGCGTGACAGCGTGGGCGCGATGTCCACCACTTCCACGCGCGCATCGAYGCGGCCGGGCTTTATCCAGGCGGGGCCGTACATCAGGATGGGCACTTGCGTGTCATACGGATGCGGAGAACCGTGGGTGGCGACCGTGTTGCCGAACATCCAGCCGGGCTTGAGTGAATACTGCACGTCGCCCGATACATCGGCGTGCCAGGATTTTCGGATCTGGTCGAAAAATGGCGCACCGGCACGGCTTGCGCTTGCCAGTTCGCGGCGGGTATAGGCCGCAGCAAAGCCGGGCTCTGCCAGCAGCAGGGTGCGGGCTTCTTCTGCCAGGGCATTCGGGTCTGCCTGCTTTTGCGCGATGAGTTTTTTGTCGAACAGCAAGCTGGAGCCGGAGAACCCTGCTGTCCATTTGCCTTCGCCAAAGCGTTTTTCCAGGCCGGTGTTGACGCGCCACAGCACCTGGCTGCTGTTGACGCGACCGGCCTCACGGCCCTGGCTGGCGAGGTAGTCAGGTGACGGCATAAAGCCGTGGTCGGCCGTCAGCATGACGAGGTAGTTGTCTTTGCCGACGCGGGCATCCAGGTCCTGGAAGAAGGCCTGCAGCATGCGGTCGAGTTGCAGCAGGTGGTCGTGTGACAGACGCGACTCGGCGCTGTAGGCGTGGTTGACATAGTCGTGGCCCGACAGGCTGACCGACAGGATGTCGGGAATGTCGTCCTGCCCCAGCTGCTCGCCGGCAATGGCCGCGCGGGCAAACTCCAGCGACATGGCATCGACAAAAG
>NZ_JBFUGX010000869.1:0-1473 GCF_056402675.1 Polaromonas sp. P3_C2
CTGGGGAACCGCTATTCCACCTATGGTTACGATGCCGCCGGCCGTGCCATCTCCACCGAACTTGCCGGGGGCGTTAACCGCTACAGCGTGGCTTACGGCACTCCACCTTCCGTGGCTGTCACGCAAACCTACGATGCCGCAACGACCATTACCACCCGCGCCCACAGCATGGTGTCGCCCAGCAACGTGGTTCTAGCCCTGCCCAATGGGCAAAGCTCGGACATCGCGTCTACCACGGTGGGTGGCCTGAACAAGGCTACGGGCCTGAGCCAGCCGGCAGGCTCAGGCTGTGCCGCAGCCAATAACGCCTCCGCCTTTGATGCAGCTGGGAATTTGCTCTCACAAGATGATTTCAACGGCGTGCGCAGTTGCTATGCGTATGACGGTTCGAATCGGGAGATCACGCGAGTGGAAGGCCTGTCCAACACCGCGGCCTGCAATGCCGTGCTACCTGGCGGCGCCACTTTGCCGGCAGGGGCTAGGAAATTCACGACCACTTGGCACCCGGATTGGCGGCTTCCTGTTGCGAGTGCCACGCCTGGGACATTGACAACGCTGGTTTACCAGGGCCGGCCAGACCCTTTGAACGCCGATGCAGCGGCCAATTGCACCAGTGCGCCAACGTTGCCGAATGGAAAGCCCTTGCCCGTGGTGTGCAAGAGGATTGTTCAACTCGCGAACCCGGCAGCAGCTGGAGGTGGTCCAACCGATCCGAGTGCAGCATTTAATTCGCTTTTGCTTCACATGAATGGGACGAACGGCTCGACAGCTTTTGTGGACGATGGTGCTGCTCTGAAAACGCTCTCTGTCACAGGAAGTGCCTCAATTTCAACTGCGTCGAAAGTATTTGGCACCGGCTCCGGCGCTTTCGCCAACAGTGGATACATCTCGGTACCCGCTGGAACCGACTTTAACTTCGGGTCGTTGCCATTCACCATCGAGTTTTTTCTGAAGCCTGGTTCCATTGGCGGTATTCAGAGCCTTATCTCCACACGACTAGGCCCTGTTTACTCCCCATTTGAGATAGACCTGGAAAACAGCTCTGTACGTATTCTCAAAAGCAACGCGGCCGTGAATAACTGGGAGATTGTTGGTGTATTCCCGAGCACGGCGATTACGGCCAACGTCTGGCAGCATGTTGCCATTGTGGGGAACGGGGCCACGATGTCGGTCTACGTCAATGGCGTCCCATCCACCAGTACCGCCGCCTACACGCCTTTCGCAGCGCTCACGGGCCCTTTGTATATCGGCAAGGGTGGGGAGGCCGTCGCTTTCACCGGGAATATGGATGAAGTCCGTATCACCAAAGGTGTTGCACGATATTCAGCGGCTTTCACACCGCCAGCGGCGCAGTTCCCCGGTATCGCAGCCTATCTTCCTGCGTCAGGCCCCGATGCGAGATTTACCTATGATGTTTCCGGCCGCATCCTGACTTCCATAGATGCGAACAATCGCAGCACCAGCTATGTGTAC
>NZ_JBFUGX010000870.1:0-1473 GCF_056402675.1 Polaromonas sp. P3_C2
GCCAGCTCCATCGTCAGCAGATATCCGTCCWCTCGCGCCCGGAAATAGCGCCAGAAAATCAGCGAGGGAATGGCCACCATCAGGCCGAAAGCCGTGTTGTAGAGCGCAATCGAAATGCCTTGCGCCAACTGGGCAGGGTTGCCGCCAGCGGCATTGCTCACACCTCCACCACCTGCCTGGGAGCCGAAAATCTCGATCATGCCGATGACTGTGCCCAATAGGCCGAGCAGGGGGGCGGCAGAGGCGATGGTCGCCAGGGCTGCCAAGTATCGTTCCAGCTTGTGGGCCGCCTTGCGTCCTGCGCCTTCCAGCGTGGAACGCAGGTCATCCTCGCTGATCCTTGGATTGGTGTTCAGGGCGCGAAAACCGCTGGCAAGCACTTCGCCGAGCAGCGAGTTTTGTTCAAGCTGCGCCACGACATCGGGTGAGGGGACGGAGGCGCGGGAGACGGTGATGGCTTCGTCAAGCAACTTGGCGGGGGCGACTTTTCGGGTTTTAAGGCTGGTAAAACGCTCGATAACCAGAGCAAGGGCCAAGACAGAGCAGGCAACCAGGGGCCAAATCGGCCAACCTGCGGCTTGTATGATCGAAAACAATGCACATCTCCAGGCAGTAAGTTGTGGTGGATTATGGCTTACAGAAACTGCCATCTCGTTGCGGCTGAGCCTGATCTGTTAAATGTTCGCAACGTGATCGCGTGTCGGACGTAGCCCACAGAAGCTGTGGATAACTTTGTTAGCAAGTGGTGGCGCAGCGGCCTGCAAGCCGCGCCAAATCGTGCATGTGACAGAACGATGAAATTTTGAGCAGAATTAAGTTATTCAAAATCAATGAGTTACACGAATTTATCTCGATATCCGCGCGAAACCAGGGGGTCGAGCCTTGAGGGACGGCTCTCTGTGGAGTATTACACCCGGATTACCAAGGGATTTAGGGGTGTTTGATGCATCGGCTCCTTCCGAGAAGCCGCAAGCGGGAGCGCGCGACGCGGGCATCCGGGTATGGCCCGTCGGGTCTTTGCTAAGGGCTATTTCGGACAGCCTTGAAGCCCGATTTAACCCGGTCGCGGTGCAGGGTGAGATCAGCGGGTTTTCGCGTGCAGCCAGCGGCCACTGCTATTTTTCGCTCAAAGATGAACAGGGGCAGGTTCGCTGCGCCATGTTTCGCCGCGCTGCCACGATGCTGGAGTTTTCCCCGCGCGACGGCCAATTGGTGGAGCTGCGGGGACGGCTGGGTGTTTATGAGCCGCGCGGTGAACTACAACTGGTGGTCGAGTCCATGCGCCAGGCAGGCCAGGGCAATCTTTTTGAACAGTTCCTGCTGCTCAAGGCCAGACTTGAAGCTGAGGGCCTTTTCGACCCAGGCCGTAAAAGGCCTTTGCCTTTGCTGCCCCGCGCCATTGGTGTGGTGACTTCGCTGGGTGCCGCCGCCTTGCACGATGTCACGAGTGCTTTGCAGCGCCGTGTGCCGCAT
>NZ_JBFUGX010000871.1:0-1473 GCF_056402675.1 Polaromonas sp. P3_C2
AATGAAAGCCGTTGGGGATCGCCAGCTTCGCGTCCAGGGCAAAGAGCAGCGGCAGGCGGCTGGGCGAGCGCGGCTTGATGGCTTCGTCGCGGCAGGCCCAGTACCACGCGCGCCGCAGGCCGTCGTTGCTGGAAGCGCGGCGGCCCAGCACTTCAGCCGGTACATGGTCCATGAAACGGCCCAGCACGAGGTCGCACCACTCGCGGTAGGCGCGCGTGTGCAGGATGAATTCGTGCCACATGCTGTCGACCACGCGTGAGGGCATGGCCACAAACTTGCCCTTGCTGCGCACGCAGGCCAGGAAAAACTGCCGCAGCCCGCGCTCGACCAGCTCGGTGTCTTTGGCGCTCAGGTGCGGATAGGTGTCACGCAGCTTGCGCTTGAGGAACTGCGGCAGCGGCGCCTCGCGCACCAGGCGCTCGCGTTCGCGGCCTGCCCACACGGCCAGCACCACCATGGCCGCGACCAGCCCGAACATTCCGGTTGCCAGCCCCGTCGGTTTGCGCCATCCGGCCTCGCCGGCCATCATCAGCACCACCCAGAGGACGGTCAGCACGATCGCAAGCTGCCGCGCATGGCGCAGCACCAGGCGGCGCCAGAGCGCGATGTCTGGCCCGGTGTAGACCTTTGCGGCGGTCGCCATCAGACGACCACCGGTTCAGGCTCCAGCAGGATGCCAAAGCGTTCGTACACACTGGTCTGGATGGCCTTGGCCAGCGTCATGACCTCGCCGCCCGTGACCGGGTCGGCTGTGCCGCCGCGGTTGACCAGCACGAGTGCCTGTTTTTCATAGACACCGGCATTGCCGATGGTCTTGCCCTTCCAGCCGCAGGCGTCAATGAGCCATCCGGCGGCCAGTTTGACCGTGCCATCGGCGAGGTGGTAGTGAACGATTTTGGGCTCCCGCTGGATGATGTCGGCGCACTGCTCGGGCGAGACGGTCGGGTTCTTGAAAAAGCTGCCGGCGTTGCCGATCACCTGCGGATCAGGCAGCTTGGCTTTGCGGATTTCGCAGATCCAGTCGTAAATTTGCTGGGCGTCGGGCGTCTGGATGCCGGATTGCGCCATTTTTTTGTCGATGTCGGCATAGCCCAGCACCGGTTTCCACGCCTTGGGAAGGGCAAACCGCACGCGCGTGATGAACGCCTTGCCTTCCAGCCCAAAACCATGGGCGGCCGACTCCGGTGCCGAACTGCTGTGCTTGAACACAGAATCACGGTAGCCAAACGCGCATTGCGCGGCATTCAGGGTAAATGGCTGGCCTGTCGTCAAGTCGATGGCGTCGAGCGACTCAAAGCGGTCTTGCAGCTCCACGCCATAGGCGCCGATGTTCTGTACTGGTGATGCACCGACCGTTCCGGGAATTAATGCCAGGTTTTCAAGGCCCGGGTAGCCGTTTTGCAGCGTCCAGGTGACGAGGTCGTGCCAGTTTTCACCGGCACCGGCCTCAATAATCCAGGCCTTGGCGTCTTC
>NZ_JBFUGX010000872.1:0-1467 GCF_056402675.1 Polaromonas sp. P3_C2
GGGCACAACGTCCGTGCGGGCCGCCAGCGGTGGGAACGGGCTGTTGGCGCCATGCACGCCCGCACCCTGCCCGACCGGTATGTCAAACGCCGGCCCTGCCGCGGCAGGTTTGCCGCCATTCGCCAGCGGTGAAGACAGCGTTTGCGCCGAAAGGCCTGCAGCGGCCAGCAGCGTGCTGCAGGCCAATGCCCACCTCAGTCCGTAAAGGCTTGGTGTGCGAGGGCGAAAAGAGGCAGTCATGCAGTACTCCAGAAAATCCAGAAAAAAGGTGAGGCCACTTCAGGGGTGTCCCGGTGACGTCAGTGGACGTCAATGAACGTGTTTCATCCCGCAGTATTTGCCGACGGCCAGGCCTTTGCAAGCGGCCTGCAGCTCTTTTTCACAAACTTCGTCTTTCTTGCCCGATTCCAGGCATTTGGCGGCGTTTTCATGGGCGGCGGCCATGGCGCGGTGGCGCTGGATGTCTTCCTTGGTTTCCTTGTCGTTGTGCTGCGCATGGGCCAGCGAGAACGTGGCGCTCAGGGCCACCGCCGCAAACGCGGCCGCAACAGGAGACAGGGTGAGGAATTTTTTGATGGAAGAGAGGTTTGTCATAAGAAGTTACCTTGATTGGAGAAGTTCAAACACACTGATCCGGTAGGCTTCCCAGGCAGGCAGCAACGCAGACGCCAGCGCCACACCCAAAGCCAGCACCGGCACACTGACCAGCTCGACCGGCCATGACAGCGCACCGATCAGGACCGATTTTTCAAGTTGCAGCGCCCAGGCCAGCAGCGCCGTCAGCCCCTGCCCCGCCAGCACCCCCAGCACGGTGGCCAGCAGCGCCAGCCATAGCGCTTCGCACAGCAGCAGGCCGGCCACGCGGGCCGGTGGCGCACCCAGCATGCGCAGCAGCGCCAGGTCGGCCCGGCGCTCACGCACGGCGCCCCACAGCGCGATGAAGACACTCAGGCCCGCCGTCAGCAGCAGCACGCCGGCCAGCGCACGCAGCACGTCGGTGCCCACACCCACCATGCTCAAGAGGCGCGTGATCTCCAGCGCCGGCGCCGCAGCCTGCATCTCGGTGCTGCTGTTGATGTAGCGCGGAAAGGTCACGGCCGCCAGCGGCGTCTTGTACTGGATCAGCGCCAGCGTGATTTCGCGTTCCTCTTCCAGCACCTTGCGGTCGTCGTCGTCCAGCGCGGTGTCGGTTTCATGCACCTGCCAGACGGACTCGGTGGCCGTCAGCACCAGGCGGTCCAGCACGGTGTGGCTGCCGGCCAGGATGCCCGACACCACATAGGGGCTCAGCTTGTGCTCTTCACCGCCGCCGCCCAGGCCGTGTGTGCCGGTAAAGCTGTCGCCCACTTTCAGGCCGGTCTGCTGCGCCACCTGCGCGCCAATGACGGCCTGCATGGGCCTGGACCACAGCGCGCCCTGTGCCAGCTGCGCGTCGTAATGGTGGATGTAGTCGGGCGTGGTGCCCAC
>NZ_JBFUGX010000873.1:0-1466 GCF_056402675.1 Polaromonas sp. P3_C2
GTGCCACCCGTCTCAATTGCCTGCCGGATGGTCGTACGCTCAGCCTCGGTACCTCGCTGCATGGCGATGATCAGCGGAAGTGTCGCCTTGCCTTCGCGTAAATCGTCGCCCAGGTTCTTCCCCATTTCAGACACATCCCCGTCGTAGTCCAGCACGTCGTCGATCACCTGGAATGCGGTGCCCAGTGCCTGGCCGTAGTCTGCGCAGCTTTGCTCAATGGCTGGCGGCGACTGGGCCAGCAAGGCCGCCAGGCGGGCGCTGGCTTCGAACAGCTTGGCCGTCTTGGAACGAATCACCCGGAGGTAGCCCTCCTCCGACAGTGTCGCGTCGTGCATGTTCATAAGTTGAAGCACCTCGCCCTCGGCGATCACGTTGGTCGCCTCGGCAAGTGTCTGCATGACACGCATATCGCCGGCTTCGACCATCATCTGGAACGCCCGGGAATAGAGGAAGTCACCCACCAGAACGCTGGCAGGGTTGCCGAAGGCCTCGTTGGCGGTCGTGCGGCCCCGGCGCAAGGTGGATTCGTCCACCACGTCGTCATGCAGCAAAGTTGCCGTATGGATAAATTCCACCACGGCCGCGAGGTTGTGGCGTTGTTCCCCCCGGTACCCCAGCACACCGCACAGCAGCAGCAGCAGGGCGGGACGAAGTCGCTTGCCGCCAGCTGCCACGATGTACTGCGACACCTGGCTGACCAGCGGCACCTCGGATTTGAGCCGCCGCTCGATGACCGCGTCCATTCCACGCATGTCGTCGGCAATCAGGGCTAGGGCTGCGGCAGTGCTTGAAGAGTTGACGGACAAAGGGGATCCAGATGTTGAGAGATGGTAAGTTTGGGCAGATTATAGGAAGCCCCCTCTGTCCGGAGGCGCTGCCGCAGCCCGCAACCACCACCTGAAAGCGCTAAAACGGCACTTCTGGCCAATTTGGCCCCGTCATGCTAGAATATTGGGCTCTGCGGAAATCCGTCTGCAGAACTCAATAAAGAGGTCTTACATGTACGCGGTCATAAAAACCGGTGGCAAACAATACAAGGTTGCTACTGGAGAAAAAATTAAAGTAGAACAGATTGCTGCGGACGTAGGCCAAGAGATCGTTATTGACCAGGTATTGGCTGTCGGCACCGGCAGCACAATCACGGTTGGTACGCCCTTGGTGTCCGGCGCCACTGTTACAGTCACTGTCCTTTCCCAGGGTAGGCACGACAAGGTTCGCATTTTCAAAATGCGCCGTCGCAAGCACTACCAAAAGCGTCAGGGCCACCGGCAAAACTACACGGAACTGCAAATCGGCGCCATCGCCGGTTAAGCAGGGACGTACCAGGAGTAACGAAAAATGGCACAGAAAAAAGGCGGCGGCTCTACGCGAAACGGGCGTGATTCACAGCCCAAAATGCTCGGCGTCAAGAAATTTGGCGGTGAAGTCATTAACGCAGGCAGCATCATTGTGCGCCAGCGTGGCAC
>NZ_JBFUGX010000874.1:0-1462 GCF_056402675.1 Polaromonas sp. P3_C2
GAATGAATGGAGCGCAGCGACCTTGAACTGGTGCTTGCCGTTCGCGACCACGGGAGCCTGGCGGCCGCAGCGCAAAGCCTGGATGTAGCGCCACCGGTGGTCACCAAGCGGCTTGCCGCGCTGGAGGCCAGGCTGGGCCAACGGCTGTTCCAGCGCACCACCCGCCGCGTCAGCCCCACCGCTGAAGGCGAAACAGTCTGCGAACGAGCCATCCTCCTCCTGCAGGGCTTCCAGGCGCTCGAGGCAGAGTTGCAGGAGCGAAAAGCGGAGCCCACAGGGTTGATCCGGCTCGCTGCAACTTTTGGATTCGGCCGCCTGTGGCTGGGCCCTGCGCTGGCGGAATTCCAGGAGCGTTATCCGCGTGTCGAGATACAGCTGGAGCTCACCGAGCATTTGCCCGACCTCGCGCTGGAAGGTTACGACGGCGCCATCTGGCTCTGGTCGATACAGGGGCGGCAGGCGGCGCAGTGGGTGTCACGCCGTCTTGCACGCAACCAGCGCATCATGGTGGCCTCGCCCCGCTACATCAAACAGCACGGCTCGCCCGCCAGCCTGGAGGCCTTGCAGGACCATGCCTGCCTGATCGTGCGCGAAAACGGCAATGCCCCGGGCCAGCGTTTTGATGTCTGGCCGCTGCACAGGGAACGAGAGAAAGCAGCGGTACGCGTTCGCGTGCAAGGCCCGCTGGCCARCAATTCGGGGGAACTGGTACGCGACTGGTGCATGGAAGGCCGCGGCATCATGCTGCGCAGCCTCTGGGATATTGCACCGCACATCGCATCGGGCCGGCTCGTGCGCGTTTTACCGGCCTATTCAATGCCCGATGCCGACATTCACTGGCTGGCCCCCTACCGCACCGACCAGCCACGCCGTATTCGCCTGCTGATTGACCACCTGGTCGCACAGTTTCAGGAAGCGCCCTGGAAAACTACGCTGCCGCCGGCTTCGCGGCCCGCACCACGAGGCTCACGCCCAACGCCGTGAGCGCGGTGCCGGCAATCGTGCTTAGCGTAATGGGTTCGTCAAACAACAGCCATGCCATCAGGGCGGTCGTTGGCGGAACCAGGTACAGCAGGCTGGTCACGGCTGTTGCCGCGCCACGCTGGATCAAAAGATAAAGGAGGGAGCTTCCTCCCAGCGTGAGCACCAGCACCGACCACGCCATGGCGCCCAGAACCTGATGGTTCCACGTGATCGCTTCAGTTTCAAACAGCGCAAGCGGCAGAGTCACCACGAAAGCAGCGGCCAGCTGAATGGCATTGGCACTGCGCACATCGGCAGGTTTGACAAAACGTTTTTGGTAAAGCGTTCCCGCAGTGATGCTGAACAACGCAAAGACCGTGCAGGCCAGCGTCAGCGCCGTCACTTCATGGCCCGTGCCAAATTTGCGCGAAACCAMCAGCAACAGCCCGCCCAGCCCCAGCGCCAGACCGGCCCACTGGCGTGAGGCTGTCTCTTATAC
>NZ_JBFUGX010000875.1:0-1459 GCF_056402675.1 Polaromonas sp. P3_C2
CCCGGAAGCAGAAGATGAAGAGGGCGAAGGCATCTTGGCCGCAGGCGGAGCAGAGGAAATTGCCGGCGTCGTGGCCGATGAAGATGAAGAAGATGAAACGGATGAAGAAGACGACGAATACGGGGAAGGTGAAGACGGCGATGCAACAGTCCGAGGAGGTGGCGCATGACGATCACAGGAAGCTGCCATTGCGGCAAAAACGCCTTTCGCATTGACGGCGAAATCCCCGCGCAGCTGACGCGCTGCACCTGCTCGTTTTGCGCCAGGCGCGGTGCGCTGCTGGCGTACTACACACCCGGGCAGTTCCATGTCACCACGCCCACGGATGGCGACGCCATCTACCGCTGGCAGACCAAGCTGGTAGACCACCACTTCTGCGCCGAATGCGGCGTGTCCACCTATTCAGACAGCCCCGCATTCGAGATGGACGGCAGCTGGGACGGCACCACCCGCCGCATCGGCGTCAATGCCCGCCTCTTTGACGGGTTCGACGCGGCCGAAGCACCTGTGACGGTGATCGACGGCAAGAACCTCTGGTAGTTAGGCCCAAGGCAAGCGGTTGACATCCTGTTTTGACTGCCTTAATATAGCCAAACAGCTATATAAACGATTGGCCATGTAATGACCCCAGACACCCTCAACAAGGCGTTCGCCGCCCTCGCGGACCCGACCCGCCGCGCCATCGTCGCCCGGCTTGCTTCCGGCGAAGCGACGGTCAATGAACTCGCAGCCCCCTTCGACATGACGCAGCCTTCCATTTCGAAACACCTGAAGGTGCTCGAACGGGCGGGCCTGATTTCGCGCGGACGTGCGGCGCAAACCAGGCCGTGCCGCCTGGAGGCCGCGCCCCTGAAAGAAGTCGCCAGCTGGATGGCGCTGTACCGCAATGTCTGGGAAGACAGCTTCGACAGGCTCGACGCGTTTTTGCAGCCGGACACATCCACGTCATCAGCCCAGTCAACTCAATCAACCCCCAAAAAAGGAAAGAAACATGCCCGCAAATGACAGCAAGGCAGCCATGGCTTCCCCGTTCCTGATCGACCGCGTGTTCAAGGCCCCGCGTGAGCGCGTATGGAAAGCGTGGAGCGAGGCCGGCAACATCCAGCAGTGGTGGGGGCCCAAGGGCTGCTCCATCGACCTGCTGCGTTTCGAGTTCAGGCCCGGCGGGTTTTTTCACTACGCCATGAAGTTTCCGGGCGCACCCACGATGTGGGGCCGGTTCAATTACCGTGAAATCGCCGAGGGTGAACGCATCGTGTGGCTGAACTCGTTTGCCAACGAACACTGCGGCATTGCGCGCGCGCCATTCAGCGAAGCCTGCCCCCTGGAAATTGAGAACACCGTGACCTTCGCCGAGAAAAACGGAAGCACCGTCGTGTCATTGCGCGCGCGACCCTTTGGTGAGCTTGCGGCTGAACGCCAGTATTTCGAAGAGCTCAAGCCGTCGCTCACGCAAGGC
>NZ_JBFUGX010000876.1:0-1456 GCF_056402675.1 Polaromonas sp. P3_C2
CTATAACCCAGCGGCTTTTCTGCAGTCTGGTGAAACGAGAAAGGCGCGGAGTTTGCGCGGTAGCCGACATTGATCTGCCCACGGCTCTTGATTTTCTCCAGTGTGGCCTGCGCTTGAGCCCACTGCGGTACGGCAATCGCCGCTATAGCCAGGACGGCCGGAAACAGCCGTTGTCGAAAAGGACGAAGCGGAATTATCCCCATACGAATCCCCCTGTTGCTGGGTTTGATTCTTATGTAAAAGGCCCAGGCACGCAAACAATGCGGGGGGATGACTTTCCCGGTACGACCAAGGTACTCATTGTGTTGCAATCATCGGCGGCTATGAATGAAAAAAGCCCAGGATCGCACCAGCCGTTGATTTTCAGGATACCTTCAGTTCGGCAATGACCGCTGCAGAACTATTGTTGAACGTAAATGCATGCAGGCGGCAGATCGCTTTGATAGCGCTCATACATTGCCGTGTAAGCCGCCTCGATGTGACTGACGAACAAGGGCGTATCAAACAGCGGTGTTGCCAGCCTGTTTCGAGCCAGCTTTTCCTTGATCTGTGCCAGGCGCCGGGGGACGGTCGCCAACTCAATCGCAGAGGCCTCATAGTCCGTCACGTTCGAGGTAACCAGCTCGGTCAAGTCAACCGTATTCAGCAGGCTTGCGGCCACCCGGCTGGCGAAAGATTCACCCATGCACGTCAATATGGGCAGCCCCGTCAACAGTGCATCATTGGCCGTTGTGTGCGCGTTGTAAGGCAGCGTATCCAAAAACAGGTCGGCCAGGCGATGCCTTGCAAGGTGGTCGGCGGGGGGCACCCGCTGCGCAAAAATCAGCCGCTCCGAGGCAATGCCTCTTCGCAATGCTTCTTCAGACAAGTTGATGGCTGCTTTTGGGTTGTCCTGAAGAAGCCAGAGGACGCTTCCTTCCACAGCCTTCAATATCCGCATCCAGCAACCAAAAACTTCGGGTGTAATTTTGAAACTGTTGTTGAAGCAGCAGAAGACAAAACCTGTCTCAGGCAAGCCAGCTTCTCTGCGGCTCAATACCTTGTCGGAAATTAAGCGCTTGCTGTCGTTTGGTTGGTAGCTATTGGGAAGGTAGACGATCTTTTCGGTGTACTGCTGTTGACTGGCTTCTGGAACGACCGTTTTGTCTGCAATGAGATAGTCCATGAAATCGGCGCTCATCGTTCCCGGATAGGCGAGATAGTTCACCTGAACAGGCGCAGCTCTGAGATTAAAAATTCCTGGCCGGCTTCCTAGCGTGTAGCCATTCAGATCGATGGCAATGTCTACCTCCAGATCTCTTGAAAGTTGTACGACGGCTTTGTCGGATTGAAGGCGTACATCAAAAAACTTGTCAAAAATCGCCGAAACCCTGTCCCTCATCGTGTCTTTCTTGTCGGGCCCAAACGAGAAGGCGTATAGCTCGAACCTGGACCGGTCATGTCTCTCAAACAACTC
>NZ_JBFUGX010000877.1:0-1454 GCF_056402675.1 Polaromonas sp. P3_C2
ACCGCACAGCGTCTTGAAGTCAAACCAGACGACTCCCCCCGCCTTGCGCCTGGCCTGGATTTGCCTGGACTCAATCTGCAATACCGGGTTCTCATCCTGAGACTCTGCCAGCGCATTAAAAGTTTCAGTCATTTCAGCATCGGCCTGAAGGCCTAGCGGGGTGTGATAGAGCTWCGCCTGGGCTAACGTGCGCCCGCGGTAGTCCGTCCCGTTGTCAACACTGATGACCTCCAGCTTGGCCTTCAGGAGTTCAATGGCCGGGAGAACACGGTCGCGATGCATGCCATTCGGATACAGCTCGTCCGGCTGAAAGTTGGAAGTTGTGACAAAGCCGACTCCATTGTCAAACAGCGCCGACAACAGACGATGAAGAATCATCGCGTCGGTGATGTCCGCCACATGAAACTCGTCAAAGCAGATGAGCCGGTATCGCTTCGCAATGCGCCGGCCCAGCTCATCCAGCGGATTCGCCGTACCCTGAAGGTCCTGCAACTCCCGGTGCACCTCGCGCATGAACTCGTGAAAGTGCAGCCGCACCTTGCGCCTGAGCGGGACAGCCCCGAAAAAGCAGTCCATCAAGAAACTTTTCCCCCTGCCAACGCCTCCGTGCATGTACACACCACGAGGGATATCAGGCCGGTTTATCAGCTTCTTGATGGCATTGGAGCGCTGCTCCTTGAACGCCGCCCACTCAGAGGCGCAACGTTCAAGCGCTTCGACTGCCCGCAACTGGGCAGGATCGCTTTGATAGCCCCGCGCCGCAAGTTCGGCGTCGTACGCCGAGCGCACCGGTTGATTCACCGACTYCTTGCCTGCGTGCTCAGAAGTTCAAGGTGCGCTTGTCGACTGCCAGCGCGGCTTCCTTGGTCGCTTCGCTCAGGGACGGATGGGCATGGCAGATGCGGGCAATGTCTTCACTGCTGGCCCGGAATTCCATGGCCACCACGCATTCGGCGATCAGTTCGCTGGCCATCGGACCGACGATGTGCACGCCGAGAATTTCATCCGTCGCGGCATCGGCCAGCATCTTCACCATCCCAGTCGTGTCACCCAGCGCGCGTGCGCGGCCGTTGGCCATAAACGGGAAAGTCCCCGCCTTGTACGCCCGGCCGGCAGCCTTGAGCTGCTCTTCGGTCTGCCCCACCCAGGCGATTTCAGGGTTGGTGTAGATCACCCAGGGAATCGTGTTGAAGTTGACGTGACCATGCTGCCCGGCAATACGCTCGGCAACCGCAACGCCCTCTTCCTCGGCCTTGTGCGCCAGCATGGGGCCGCGCACCACGTCGCCGATAGCCCAGACATTAGGCAGGCTGGTCTTGCATTCATCATCCACCACCACGGCGCCGCGCTCGTCGAGTTTCAGGCCAACGGCTTCGGGGTTCAGGCCCTGGGTGTTGGCTACCCGGCCAATGGAGATGATGAGCTTGTCCACTTCCAGGGTCTGGGCTTCACCC
>NZ_JBFUGX010000878.1:0-1449 GCF_056402675.1 Polaromonas sp. P3_C2
AGATGATTCAACGAGCGGAACTGCTCGGTGTCGATCTCGTGTGAGACGCCTGCGGGATAACTTTTGAGCCAATGCTTGTTCATACACACTCCTTGCGGCCCATTGTGAAAGCCGCGCAGTGGAATCCTTATGGGGCTTGTCCTAATGCCGGCGTGGCATTACGGTCCGGCAGCCAGCAAATGGCCCAATCTGGTCTCGCAGGTGACAGCATCGTCCGCGAACAGGGTATGAATCCAGGCCGTTTCGCGGTCCTTGATCAAGCGCAGGAACTCGTCGGCTCCGCGCATGTTGGCAAAGGCGTCAAAGCCGGTTTCCAGAAAGTGCTGCAGGGAGTTCAACCCCGCCGCGGCAGCTGGCCCTCTCATCATCTTGAGCAGCGTGCGAAGGCCGAACGTCCGCGTCAGGCGGTTGAGTTCGTCCCCAAGGTGCAGGACAACTTCAAGCTGCCGGGTGCGTGCGGCTACATCCCCGACCCGGCGCCAGCACCGGATGTATCTCCCACAGTCGCCGCTTTCCGGGATGGCTGCGGTGTCCGCCAGCCATTCCCGCGCCATGAGGTCGTCGAGTTTCTCCGTCAGCGCGTGCACTTCCGCCAGCGCGGCAGCCGTGCTGACAACAGGTTGCGGGAAAAGTTTGGCGATGGTGCTTGCGATACGCGCAAACTGCTGGTCGCGTTCGGCGTAGTCTYTGTCGCTGTACAGCTCCTGCAGGAAGAAGGTGGCGGCAGTTTTATACCGCGGGCTGTGCAGCAGGTCCGAGTAAGTGGCCTGAAAACGGCGCGCCTGAAACCGTTTGACCTCCGCGCTCGCCCTGGCCAGCGGTGGGTCTGCCGCGTGCTGCTGCCGAAGCTGCGCAACGGTTTGCAGTGCGTGATGAATTTGTTGTGCGGATGCGTCCATACAAACCCGGAGTTTATCTAGGTACGGCCCCCTATAGAAACCTAAATGCGCATGAGAAACTTCCCGGATGCAAAGAAGAA
This sequence comes from Polaromonas sp. P3_C2, assembly GCF_056402675.1. Taxonomy (NCBI): domain Bacteria; kingdom Pseudomonadati; phylum Pseudomonadota; class Betaproteobacteria; order Burkholderiales; family Comamonadaceae; genus Polaromonas; species Polaromonas sp. P3_C2. Next base: position 980 of record NZ_JBFUGX010000878.1, read on the forward strand.
CGCTTCTCAAGCTCGGTGCCGCGTCGGCGGCCGTGCTGGTTGTCGCCGGCGGCGCTGCTGCTTTGCTGCAGCCTGGCCTGACCGGGGGAGTCTTGACTCACTCGGGGCGTGAGATTTTTTCCGCCGTGGGCCGCGCCGTTCTGGATACGACGCTGCCTGCAGACGCCGGCCCACGCGAAATTGCGCTGCAGGGCTTGCTCAGCCGGATCGACATCCTGGTTCAATCCCTTCCGCCTCATGCGCAGGCGGAGTTGTCCCAGCTGCTGGCGTTGCTGGCCAGTGCTGGCGGCCGGCATGCGCTGGCCCGCTTGAGCCGGCCTTGGCCCGAAGCCTCTGTTGCAGATATCCAGCAGGCGCTTCAGGATATGCGCCTGTCAAGCTTCGCGCTGCGCCAGCAGGCGTACGCCGCCCTGCACGACATCACGGCCGGCGCGTATTTTTCCGAGCCGTCCAGCTGGCCAATGTTGGGC
>NZ_JBFUGX010000879.1:0-1448 GCF_056402675.1 Polaromonas sp. P3_C2
ATGTTGGCGGTCAGCCCCGTGGGTTGGACCAATGTTGGCGGTCAGCCCCGTGGGTTGGACCACGGTGTAATTGCCGGCATCGGCTCCGCCCAGCGTGTAGCCGGTGACGGTCACGGCCTTGCCGCTGCCCACATTCTTGTTGGCAAAAGCGCCACTTCCACCGCCAACCGTCACAACATCACCCCCCAGGGCCGTAACAGCCGCCGTTCCGTTGAGAGTCGCGGTGGTCGTTGCGTCGTAGACCTTGTTGTTGGCGCCTACGCCGGTAACAGCCAGGCTGGCTGGCGTGATGTTCGCGGTCAGCSCCGTGGGTTGCACCACGGTGTAGTTGCCGGCGTCCGCACCGCTCAGCGTATAGCCGGTAACAGTCACAGCCTTGCCATTGCCCACATTCTTGTTGGCGAAGCTGCCGCTGCCCGTGCCGGCCACGGCCACGACGTCACCGCCCAGGGCCGTGACGGCTGCCGTTCCGTTGAGTGTCGCCGCGGTGGTCGTGTCGTAGACTTTGTTGTTCGCGCCTACGCCGGTAACAGCCAGGCCAGCCGGCGTGATGTTCGCGGTCAATCCCGTGGGTTGCACCACGGTGTAGTTGCCGGCGTCGGCACCGCCCAGTGTGTAACCGGTGACAGTGACGGTCTTGCCGTTGCCCACATTCTTGTTGGCRAAGGTGCCGCTGCCACCGCCAACCGTCACCACATCACCGCTCAGGGCCGCGACGGCCGCCGTGCCATTGAGTGTGGCGGTGGTGGTGGTGTCGTAGACCTTGTTGTTTGCGCCTACACCCGTGACAGCCAGGCTGGCCGGCGTGATGTTGGCCGTGACAGCTGTGGGTTGAACCACGGTGTAGTTGCCGGCATCAGCACCGCCCAGTGTGTAGCCGGAGACGGTGACGGTCTTGCCATTGCCAACATTCTTGTTGACGAAATTACCGCTGCCGGTGCCCCCCACCGTCACAGTATCGCCACCCAGGGCCGTAACGGCGGCTGTTCCACTCAGCGTGGCCGTGGTGGCGGTGTCATAGACCTTGTTGTTTGCACTCACACCCGTCACCGCCAGGCTCGCCGGCGTGATATTGGCGGTCACCGCCGTGGGCTGCACCACGGTGTAGTTACCGGCGTCTGCTCCACCCAGTGTGTAGCCGGTGACAGTCACCGCCTTGCCATTGCCCACATTCTTGTTGGCGAAGGTGCCGCTGCCGATGCCACCCACCGTCACGGTATCGCCGCCCAGGGCTGTAACGGCCGCTGTTCCGCTGAGCGTGGCCGTGGTGGTGGTGTCGTAGACCTTGTTGTTTGCGCCTACACCCGCGACAGTCAAGCTGGCCGGTGTGATATTGGCGGTCAAGCTCGTGGGTTGCACCACGGTGTAGTTGCCGGCGTCGGCACCGCCCAGCGTGTAGCCGGTCACAGTCACCGCCTTGCCATTGCCCACATTCTTGTTGGTGAAGG
>NZ_JBFUGX010000880.1:0-1447 GCF_056402675.1 Polaromonas sp. P3_C2
GTATTCCCATACCGCGGTCTTCGGGTTGTTGCCATGTGCCCAGGGGCGATCAGGGAACATATCGTTCGGCAGATCCTCGACAATCGTGTCGAACACGCAGCAATAACTGCCCGCACTTGTCAAAGGTGCGTAGGCTTCGAGTTCTGCCAATACGTGCTCGTGCGTATGGTTTGAATCGAGAAATACCATGACTTTTCGGTRCTTTTTCGCGATCGCGTGCACCTGTTCGATGATTTTTTCATCAGTCGATGAGCCCTCGAGCATCTGGATGCGGTGCGCCATCGGGTGTGCTTCTATTGCATCGCGATTGTGCTTGCGGATATCGATGTCGAGTCCGAGCACGTGGCGCGATGTGGCTTTCGGGTCGAGCGTGGAGCCGCTTTCGACGGCTTCGCAGTAATCAATCAACGCCAGCATTGCGGCGCTCATGAGCAATGAGCCGCCATGCGCGATGCCTGTTTCGATAATCAGATCCGGCTTGACCTGCCAGATCAGTTCTTGCGTCGCGACCATATCGACCGGGGTCTGGATAATGGGTCGGCCCTGCCATGAAAAGTTATACATATAGCGGCCGCGGAAAGCTTCCGCCATCCATTGCGACGACAGTGATTGCCATGATTTGTTGGCGGGATAGCTGGCGATGGTGCTGAATTTCTCAGCTTCGAAAGCCGCGATTGGATCGTTGGGTGTGGCGCTCACAGTGGTACTCCGTGTTGGATGGGATAGGTGGACAACAAGCCTGAGAGCCGATCTTTCAGCTTCATGGGCAGGTAGTGGAACTCGGTAGTTACCGCCGCTATGTCGACGGTCGGGAAAATGCGCTCGGGCGCGCCTGGTGCGAAGGAGATATGTGCGCCCGTCAGCGCCGCCAGCTCGCGTGCCAGTTCGGCGTGACATACGGATTGCCCGCTAGCTACGTTGTAGAGGCGCTGCCGGCCGCTAATCGCGATATTTTCGAGCAACGGTACGACATCGTCGATGTCGACGTAATCTTTGCAGGAGGTCGGACTTTCATGGATCGTGACGCTATTGGTCTCGCGCAGTTCACGGATCACCGACGCCAGGAATGTAGCTTTACCTTGCCCAGGGCCATAGACATTGGATAGCCTTGCCACCCGCACGGCCGGCGAAGCCTGCGTAAGACACAGGGCTTCACCGAGAAGCTTACTGAGGTCATACAGGCTGTCGGCCGACGGTGCGATCGAGATTTTCGCATCTTCTTTCGCGCTGTCAGTTGGCGCCAAGCTCGCGTAGACCCGAGTGCTTGAGAGGTATAGCCACGAATCGAAGCGGCTCGACTGGAGCAATGTTGAGAGTAAACCAACATGCGCTTCGACGGTGTCATGTGGTCGACTGCGAAAGTTGGCTGTCAGGCCGATCGCATAAATCACGTGGCCGAGGTTCTCCTCGCTATGGACTAGCGCGCCGCGCACCTGCGCGGTTACTT
>NZ_JBFUGX010000881.1:0-1443 GCF_056402675.1 Polaromonas sp. P3_C2
TCTCCATTCATCGCGCCGACCTTCACGGCCTGCTGCTGCAGGCCGTGCAGCAGCACGCCGACGTGAAGCTGCATCTGAGCCGGCCTCTGCAGTCCTTCAGCCAGACCGCGCAAGCCGTCACGGTGCAGGCCGACGACGGCCCTGGCATTGAAGGCGACGCCCTCATAGGTGCTGACGGCATCTGGAGCACAGTGCGCCAGGAACTGCTGGGTGACGGTCTGCCACGCCGCACCGGCCACCTGGCTTACCGTGCCCTGGTGCGGCAATCCGATCTACCTGAATTGCTCAGGAGCCGGCAGATCACGGTCTGGCTGGGGCCGCGCATGCACGTGGTGCAGTACCCGGTGCGCGGCGGTGAATGGCTCAATGTGGTGGCCATCGTGCAGGGTGAAGCCGCTGCCGAAGCCGACCTCTGGGACCACAGTGCCAACACCTCCGATCTGGGTGCGGCGACGGCCGGCTGCTGTGCCGCGCTGCGCGAGGTACTGGATGCCATCGGGGGCTGGCGCTTGTGGGTGCTGCACGACCGCGCGCCGATGCGGGGTGCCCACCAGCACGCTGTAGGCCGTGTGGCCTTATTGGGCGACGCCGCCCATCCGATGCGGCCTTACCTCGCGCAAGGCGCCGGCATGGCGATCGAAGACGCCGCCGAGCTAGGCCATGTTTTGGCCCAGGCGCTGGACCCGGCGTTTGACGTACCCACCATGCTGCAGCGCTACGCGCTCAACCGCTGGCAGCGCAATGCGCGCGTGCAGGCGCGGGCTTTGCGTAATGGGCAGATATTTCACGCCAGTGGGGTGTCGCGGTGGGGCAGGGATACCGCAATGCGTCTGTTGGGTGAGAAGCTGCTGGATATGCCCTGGCTGTATGGGGCAAGCCCAACCTACCTTGACGGGCATTGAGCTGTAGGACGACGGCTGTTTGCCCAGGCCTTGCACGGTTGATACGCGCTTTCACCGCGGGCAGTGCGTCAATTTGTGGTCCGGGCTTCATGACGGCAAGGAATTCCGCCCGGACTGGGAAAAAAACTCGCGGGACCGCGGTCACGCCTGGGTGAAGTTTTGGGGACGCTTGCAGATGCGGCCGCTATTTATTCACGGGATCTTGTTTTTCTCGGACTTTGGAACTTGTATGTACTTCCTCATCCTGTCGAATTTTTCATCGTAAACCAGCACAGTGTCCCTCTGTTCGGGCCGGAGAATTCTCAAGCTGTTGTACCTGGTTTCCACTTTCTCTTCAGTGTTCATGAAAATCTTGTGATCCCACCGCTCTTCCGGGTCTTTATAAACAGTTTCGATGATGACCTTGCCCGGAAAAACTTCGTTAAATGCGATGTAGTACTCCGGATGAAGGGAAGGATCGTTCTTTCTGAGGAGCACCAGGAGGAGGTAGGCATCGTTCAGTCCTTCCCGCGTGTCCTTGAGCAGAATGGCGATTTCTTTC
>NZ_JBFUGX010000882.1:0-1442 GCF_056402675.1 Polaromonas sp. P3_C2
GGTCAAGGTGATGCAACACCTGCGGCCAGCGTGACAGCATGTTCAGCTCGGCCGTCTCCTGTGTGTGGTCACAGCCAAAACGCCGGGCGGCCTGCAGTGCAAAAGCCGACTCGTCGTAACGAGGGTCTTCAAAACCGATGCAGAAAGTCTTGACAGGCCGGTTGACATGCCTGGCCATCAGGCCAACGATACTGCTCGAGTCCACCCCGCCCGACAGGAAAGCGCCCCAGGGCACATCGGCCCGCAGGCGAATGCGCGTGGCGTCGTCGAGAATCGCCATGAACTCTTCGGACCAGTCCTCAAAGCCGTAGTCTTGTTCGCGCTGGTCGGCCAGGCTCCACCAGCGTTGGGTTTCAACACCCGTCCGGGTGAATTTCATCCAGGTGCCGGGCATCACGTGTTTGATGCCTTCGTAAATCGTCCACGGTACGGGGATGTAGTTGAAGCTCAGGTAATGATGGATTGCTACCAAATCAATAGCTGGTTGCGCACGTTGTGATTGGGCTAGCGGCAATATTGCCTTGATTTCCGAACCGAACAGCATGCGCTGGCCATCGTCGGAGATATAGAGCGGCTTGACGCCAATGCGGTCACGAACCAGGTAAAGCGCATCCTGGCGCGCGTCGTCAATCGCGATCGCGAACATGCCATTGAGCTTGCTGATGCAGCTGATGCCTTCGCGCTCATACAGGCGCAGGATCACCTCGGTGTCGCTCTGCGTGTCCAGCCGCACACCCTGCGCGCGCAGTTCAGCAGCCAGCTCGATGTAGTTGAAGATTTCACCGTTCTGCACCACTGCGACCTGACCGTCGTCACTGACAAAAGGCTGGTGGCCGCCACCCAGGTCGATGATCGACAGGCGCCGGTTGCCGATGGCCACACCGCGCTGGGGCCGGTGCCAGATACCACCGTCGTCCGGGCCGCGGTGCAGCAGCTTCTGCGCCATCACGTCGAGGGCCGCGTCACTCACCGGCGTACATTCCCGGTCCCAATATCCAAAAATGCCGCACATTCAGTTGCTTCCTCTTCCACTCAGACGTGCCAGCGTCCACCAGATGATCTTCAGGTCGAACCACCATGACGCGGTATTCGCATATTGCAGGTCCAGCGCCAGCCGCTGACCTGCCGTGGCTTCCGAGCGCAGCATCACCTGCGCCAGGCCGGTGATGCCGGGCGGCACGCTGCAGCGCTTTTCCCAATCCGCAGGTGCGTACAGCAATTGTTGAGCAGGTACATCCGGCCGCGGCCCCACCAGGCTCATGTCACCTTTGAGGACGTTGAATATCTGCGGCAGCTCATCAATGCTGGTGCGACGTATGAAGCGCCCGACACGCGTGATCCGGGGGTCATTGGCCTGTGTGAAATACGACCCCACGGAAGCCGCATCCAGCTGCATGCTGCGATATTTGAACATCCGGAACTCGCGGCCCCCCAGACCCATC
>NZ_JBFUGX010000883.1:0-1442 GCF_056402675.1 Polaromonas sp. P3_C2
CGGCATTTCGTGTGCCAGCGCCATCACGGCATGCGGCGGGAGGTCGCGCAGGCGGTGGTCACTCCAGACCTGGCGCCAGCGCCGCGCACCGGGCAAGCCGTTGCGCAGGCCCAGCATGTGGCGCGCAATGGCGCTCTTGGGTGTGCCATGCTCAGCGGCCTCGCGCACCATGTAGTCGCACATCTGCGATTCCACAGCTTCACGGGTCGGCAGGGATTCGGCAGCGCCGAAGAAAGCGCTGTCCCAGGAAGCCAGCCACCAGGGGTTGTGATAGGCCTCACGGCCTATCATCACGCCGTCAAGCGCGGCCAAATGCCCGGTCACCTCTTCCTGCGTGTTGATGCCGCCGTTGATGCAGATGACCAGGCCCGGCAATTCCTTCTTGAGGCGGTGCACCAACTCATAACGCAGCGGCGGCACCTCGCGGTTTTCCTTGGGGGAAAGGCCCTTGAGCCAGGCGTTGCGCGCATGCACGATAAAGACCTTGCAACCGGCCTCGCTCACCGTGCCCACAAAGTCGCGCACGAATTCATAGCTTTCAGCCTTGTCGATGCCGATGCGGTGCTTCACCGTGACCGGCACATCGACCACATCGACCATGGCTTTCACGCAATCGGCCACCAGCTGCGGCTCGGCCATCAGGCAGGCGCCGAAAGCCCCGCGCTGCACGCGCTCRCTGGGGCACCCGCAGTTGAGGTTGATTTCGTCATAGCCCCATTGTTCGCCCAGCTGCGCACAGCGCGCCAGATCCGCCGGCTCGCTGCCGCCCAGCTGTAATGCCACGGGATGTTCTTCGGCGTCGAAGCGCAAGTGGCGCTCCACGTCACCGTGGATCAAGGCACCCGTGGTCACCATTTCGGTGTAGAGCAAGGCGTGGCGCGACAACAACCGGTGAAAGTGGCGGCAATGCCGGTCGGTCCAGTCCATCATCGGCGCCACGCTCAGCCGCCAGGGATGGCCCGGCAATGCGGCAGATGCGCCGGATACAGGCGCAGCGGGAAATGGAAATGGGGCTGACATAGCCCCATTTTCCCAGAAAGGACGCACCCGCAGCGGCGCAGGGTTTTGGCCCGGAGAAGCCCGCCCAAAAACCGTCAGACCTCGGCAGTTTTGAATTCGTCCATGAGTTCCATTTTGCGCTGGCTTAGCTCGTCGGCCAACGCAACCAGGTCCAGCCTGGACTTGCGGGCCTTGACGAACATTTCCTCGCGCTCCTCCTTCACATGGTGGTCGATGTATTCGCCCAGTACCGTCACACGAGCGTCATACAGGTCGTCTTCCGGATCCATGCCCGATATCTGTGCGATCAGGTCTTTGGCCGTACCGTGCTCCACTTCTGCCTCGTCGAGCAGCGCGTCGTCATTGATGGCCGCGCGCACTTGTGGATAGAAGATTTCTTCCTCAATTTGCGCGTGCACCGTCAGCTCCTGGCAGATCTTGTC
>NZ_JBFUGX010000884.1:0-1438 GCF_056402675.1 Polaromonas sp. P3_C2
GCGAGAGTTGTGGGACCAAATCGTGGTGAGCTCGTTTGGTGGAAAACTACCATTTGGAAAATGCTGGGACCCGGTTTTTGGTTTGGCTCGATATATCGCCAGCTGGAATTCAGATGGAGGTCGCAAGGGGGAATTAATCCAGTTGCATGCTTATGTGGCTTCTTTCGGAGAAAGAATTCAGACCGGCGGCGGAATTCATGCAGACTTTTATTTATTGCCCGCGTGGAATGAATTTCGCGACGTCTCAAATCCGCTGGCCCTATTCCAGAAATACTCATCTTTGGTTGGCCCTGGAGGAGCGACGGAATTTTTTGCGCAGCGCTTTGTTACCCCGATAGGTGCAAATGGGGTTTCATATAGTCGGTTTGAGCTGAGTAAATTGCGGGCCGTAACCGGTCAGAATTTCCGGAGACTTGATACTCCAGCGTTAATTTCATTAATGGAACAGGCACCAGCTAGGGGTCGAGCAAGGGCCGCGTTGTACGACAACTACTCTGCATTCAATAGAGGGCCTCCCCGAGCAATCCTGTCTCTCCTAATGCACCATGATTTACGAGTAGCTAATTGGGACCCATCGAACTTATCTCAAGTCGACTGCGTTGCCCAATACACGCGGTTGGGCTCGAGTTACCAGAGTCCAAAAGTAATGCAACTTTTTGCACAGCAGTGTTTTGGTTCTCTGCCGGTTCTACCAATAGATAACTGGGTCGAGACATTTGTAAAAGCGCCGCTGGCCCTGGTCCCAGTAAGAGGGCAATTTCATAGCGGTGTTTTTGCCAGTAGTGYGATGTGGGGGAAGATAGAGCGGCTGATTTGGATGGCTGCTCAGGCACGGAAAGTTCATTCGTCGGTGGCTGAAAATATTTTGTGGTGTGTGAGGTATGGAGGGCCGGATAAACAGATGCGTCGCGCAAATCCATTTGGGTGCAAAGTTTGCGATTCCCACATCCGTAACGTGTGTCCTTCTTATGCTGCGATAAAGCAGCTGCCAGTCTTATTTAATGCTCAAGCCAAGCCAAAGTTCGGCTTTAACATCCGTTCAGGCTCTCAAGACAACGTAACGCAGAATCAGGTGTTTGTCGCGTGCGATGGCGTTGATGGATGCGACGAATACACACCGAAAGATCGACCTGCTCAATTTGGCCCATATCCATCTCCGGGCCATTTAGGTGGTGCATCCATGACGGTTGCTCAATTTCTGAATACGTATTGACCTAGCCGCTTCGGGTGTCGTACGGTTCCGATTAGCGGGTTCAAACTCCCAGATGGTGAGACCGTACCAGCACAAGTTTTAGTTAATGTTTTTCTAGTTCATTTGTGTCGCGGTTTGCACTCAGCGTTGTTTGCCAAAAGGGCTCGTTCGTACCGGACCATTTGAAGAGTTCGCGGTGTGAAAATACTAAAGCTCCCTTCGACGAGTACAAAGGTATGTCTAGAC
>NZ_JBFUGX010000885.1:0-1435 GCF_056402675.1 Polaromonas sp. P3_C2
GCATCGCGCTGGGCTCCGGCCTGGCTGCGCTGGCGCTGCGGCTGCTGGGCGGGGACCTGGGGGGCGGCTACTTTTCCGGCGTCGCACCTACCCTGCAATGGAACGGCTGGGCCGCACTCACTTACGGCGCGCTGGGAATTGCCGCCGCCGGCGTGGGCGGCTGGTGGCCGGCTCGTGCGGCGCAAAAACTGCCGCCCGCGCAAACCCTCAAGGGCCTCGGCGCCGCGGCAGGCACCGGCAGCGGCCACTGGTTCAGTATCATTTTGATAGCTGCCGGCGCTCTGCTGGCGCTGGTTCCACCGCTGTTTGGCATTCCACTGGCGGCCTACGTGTCGGTGGGCTTGCTGCTGGTCGGCGGCATCACCGCCTTGCCCTGGCTGATTTCGCTGATCTACAACCGGCTCAGCCCCTGGGTCGCCCACCGGCTGCTGCCGCTGCTGGCCGTGGAGCGTGCGCGCCGCGTGCGCGAAAGCGCCGCGGTGGCCGTGAGCGGCGTGGTGGCATCACTGAGCCTGGCCGTGGCGCTCACGGTGATGGTGACCAGCTTTCGCGAGTCTGTAACGCAATGGCTGGACGTGGTGCTGCCGGCAGACCTGTATGTGCGCACGGCGCTGGGAACCTCCGCCAGCGATACGGCGTATTTCTCGCCGGAGTTTGTGGATGCGCTGGGCCGCCTGCCCGGCGTGGCGCGGGTGGGCAGCCTGCGCACCACGCAGCTGCTGCTGGATACCGCCAGGCCCAGCGTCACCCTGATCGCCCGCCCGCTGGACAACCCGGCCACCGCGCTGCCGCTGGTGGGCCAGGCATTGCCGGTGCCGCCCGGGCACATCGGCATCTACGTGAGCGAGCCGATGGTGGACCTGTACGCGGCACGCCCAGGCACCGTCTTTCGCCCACTTTCACAAGCTTTTATGGCTCTAGACCAATCAGGATCTGCGCGATCTGCTCCTGATTTAATAGCAAGCAAGGTGGGATCCGRRACGCCCGTGTTTTATGTGGCGGGCGTCTGGCGCGACTACGCACGCCAGTTCGGCGCCATCGCCATGGCCCATGCGGACTTCGAACGCCTGACCGGCGACCGGCGCACCAACGACCTCGCGCTGTGGCTGAMGGARGGCGCCAGCGACAGCCAGGTGCAGCAGGCCGTGCGCGGCCTKGCCGARCAGCAGTCCGGTGCCGGCGCGCTGCTGGAGCTGGCCTCCGTCAGCCAGCTGCGCGCCACATCGCTCCGGATTTTTGACCGCAGTTTTGCCGTCACCTACTGGCTGCAGGGCGTGGCGATCGCCATCGGCCTTTTCGGCGTGGCCGCCAGCTTCAGCGCCCAGGTGCTGGCACGCCGCAAGGAGTTTGGCCTGCTGGCGCACCTCGGGCTGACACGCCGGCAAATCCTGGCCGTGGTGGCCGGCGAAGGCGCAGCCTGGACGGTGATAGGCGC
>NZ_JBFUGX010000886.1:0-1435 GCF_056402675.1 Polaromonas sp. P3_C2
AAACAAACGCGTGGCACCGCGGGCGCAGGCGGGTGTGGCGCACTTGGCCGAAACCGATGAGCGGCACGGGCTGGCTCATGCGTCCGCCAACAGCTGCGCGGCGGCAGCCAGCCCGGCCTTGAGGCCGTCTTCATGAAAGCCGTAGCCCATCCACGCGCCCGCAAAGTAGCGATGGTTTTTGCCCTGCAGCGCCGGCATGCGGGTCTGCGCCGCCACGGCGGCCAGGTCGAACACCGGGTGGGCGTAGTCGTACTCACCGATGATTTTTTCCTGTGCGATGGGGCGCACCGGGTTCAGGGATACGACCACCGGCTGCTCCCAGGGCAAGGGCTGCAGGCGATTGATCAGGTAGTGCAGGCACACCCGCGCGCCCTCCTGCCCGGCTCCGCCCGCGCGCTCGTAGTTCCAGGCCGCCCATGCGGCCCTGCGCGTCGGCAGAACCGAGACATCCGTATGCAGCACGGCCTTGTTGGACTGGTAGTGAATGGCTCCCAGGGTTTCACGCTCCTGCGCCGTCGGCGCGGCCAGCATGCGCAGGGCCTGGTCGGAATGGGTGGCGATGATGACCCTGTCAGACAGCTCGGCGCCCGCGTCGGTGTGGATGCGCACGCTGGCTTTGCCGTCCGGCGTGTTGCCAACGTGTTCGATACGGCGCACCGGGGTGTTCAGCCGCTTGTTCGCAATGCCATCGATGATTTTTTCGACATAGTGCCTGGCACCGCCCTGCACGGTCCACCACTGGGGGCGGTTGGTGATTTGCAGCAAGCCGTGGTTGTGGCAAAAGCGCACCATGGTCGACACCGGGAACTGCAGCATCTGCGCGGTGGGGCAGCTCCAGATGCAGGCCATCATGGGCAGGAAGTACCAGTCGCAAAACGCGGCACCGAAGCCGTGCTCGTCCAGGAACTTTCCGAGGGGTTGGYCCAGTTGCGCATCGGTTCCGCTTTGGGCCATGCGGCTGGTCAGGGCGTTAAAGCGCAGCAGGTCGCGCAGCATGCCCCAAAAGCGCGGGTTGGCCAGATTGCCGCGTTGCGCAAACACGGCGTTCAGGCTGGAGCCGCTCCATTCCATGGTGCGGCCGTTGCCGAAATCGTCGGTCTGCACCGAAAACGACATCTCTGACTTGACGCTTGCCACGTCCAGCTCCGCCAGGAGCTTGATCAGTTGCGGGTAAGTGCGCTCGTTAAGGACCAGAAATCCTGTATCCACCCCGTGGGTGACCTCACCGCGCGGTGTTGGAAGCGTCACGTCGACGGTGTGGGTATGCCCGCCAAACCAGGCGCCCGCCTCCAGCAGCGTGATGTCCGCCTTGCCCCTGAGGGCATGGGCGGCCGCCAAGCCTGAAATACCCGAACCCACGATGGCCACTTTGATCGACACACGCACTCCTTGAATTGCCTGGATCAATTCTATACCAATCAGTATTTATTAAAAC
>NZ_JBFUGX010000887.1:0-1433 GCF_056402675.1 Polaromonas sp. P3_C2
CACATGGACCACGTCTTCCAGCGATTTCTTTTCCCTGCCGAGCTCTTGCGCGCGCTTGGGGTTGTCCCAGACCTTCGGGTCTTCCAGTGCGGCGTTGACTTCGTTCAGTTTTCGTTCTTTGGCAGGGTAGTCAAAGATACCCCCGAAGTTCGTTGACCCGGTTGCTGAGGTCGATGAGCTGGTTGCCGATGAGGTTGATGCGTTCTGCTTCCATGATTTTTCTGTCCTGAGATGTGTGATTGCCGCATTGGCGGCTGAACCGCCCATTTTCTCACGATGCGGCGCGTTTCAGCTCAGAAAGCCCTCAATCAGTGTTGCCAGCTGTTCCGGTTGGTCGTGGTGCAGCATGTGGCCGGCATCCTGGATCACGGCGACACGGGCTTCGCGCACCTGTTTGAGCCGTTCGTGGTACTCGGTCAGGGTGTATTTTTCCTTCCACCACAGAGCCAGGGAGTCGTCGGACGCTTCGACGGCCAGCACCGGAGCACTGATGCAGCGGTAGACCTCGAGGGCTTCATCGACGCGGTAGAGCTGCGCGCTGGTGATCTTGTGGGCGGCTTCTCCCAGAATCTCCCATTTCCCTGCGGCATTTGGCCGGGACCAATGGCTGGCCAGCCAGCCGGCCTTGTCGGCGGACAGGCGCGGGTTGGTTCTCATCAGGCGGCGCGCCACACCGGCCACGTCGGCATAGGCTTTGAGTTCCAGCTCACMCCTATGCAGGCTTTTGAGTTCGTTCATCCATTGGGCATAGCGGCCGGGGGCTTGCCCGGCCTGGGTGGACGGCAGGCCAAAGCCTTCCAGATTGACCAGCCTGCGGATGCGCGCCGGCCGTACGCCCGCGTACAGCATGGCGACATTGCCGCCCATGCTGTGGCCTACCAGATCAACGGGTTTGTCACCCGCGTAGTGGTCGAGCAGAAAGTCCAGGTCCGCCAGGTAATCGGGAAACCAATAATTGTCAGCAGGGCTGCCTGCGGGGCCGGAGCCGGTCAACCCGAAACCGCGCCAGTCGGGCGCGATGATGGTCCGGCCGCTGACGAAGGCCTCCGACAGTGCGTCCACCATGAACTGGTAAGAGGCCGCCACGTCCATCCAGCCATGCACCAGAACCAGCGGCGGCAATGCGGGGTTCGCGCCTGCTGCGCTTTCCCAGAGCCACACGTGGTAACTCAAGCCACGTATAGGGACAAACTCGCTGCGTGATGATCGTTTTTCTTTGTACATTGGTTCCCATGATAAAGAGACACGAATCGAAACGCAGTCAAGGCAGCGACAAGACCGGTGGCGGCAGGAATTCCCCGGAAAGTGGACCGGTTGACCTGTACGCAGCGCTGCACGCCGGCTTCCGCTGGCAGGTTGACGAGCACTTCAACATCGCCGAAGTGTGTTGCAGCCGCTGGGCCAGGGGTGAAGGTGCAACGGCGGGTGCTACT
>NZ_JBFUGX010000888.1:0-1431 GCF_056402675.1 Polaromonas sp. P3_C2
AGTCTGTTCGCCCACCTGGACGTGCACAGCAACCTCGATTTCGGCCAGCGCCGCGTGCCGGCTGCCCAGCGCCGCATCTCGCTGGAACACGCCATTGAATTGCTGGGCTTGCAAAAACTGATGCGGCGCATGCCCGGCACGCTTTCGGGCGGCGAGCGCCAGCGCGTGGCCATCGCGCGGGCGCTGGCCACCAGTCCGCAGCTTTTGTTGATGGACGAGCCCCTGGCCTCGCTGGACATCGCCCGCAAGGCCGAAATCCTGCCTTACCTGGAGCGCCTGCATGACGAACTCGACATGCCCGTGCTCTACGTCAGCCACGCGCCGGATGAGGTCGCCCGGCTGGCCGACCACCTGGTGCTGCTGGACGCCGGCCGCGTCACGGCCTCAGGCCCGACGCGCGAGCTGATGACGCGGCTGGACCTGCCGCTGGCGCACGGCGACGCCGCAGCCGCGGTGATAGATGCCGTGATCAGCGCCGTTGAACCCGAATGGCACATGAGCCATGCCGAGTTTCCCGGCGGACGCATCAGCCTGCTCAACCCTTCGCTGCAGGTCGGCCAGCGCGTGCGCGTGCGCATCCAGGCGCGTGACGTGAGCCTGACGCTTGAGCGCCAGGAGGGCACCAGTGTGCAGAACATCTTTGCGGTTACCGTCACCGGCCTTTCCGCCGACAGCCCGGGACAGGTGATGGTCGGCCTGGACGCCGGCGGCAGCACACTGCTGGCGCGGCTCACCCAGAAGTCGGCGGAAGCCTTGCAATTGCAGCCCGGCAGCCGTGTGTACGCGCAGGTCAAGGGGGTGGCGGTGCTGGGCTGACCTGGCGTTGCTATAAAAAAGATAGCTGCTCGCGCATGTCGGGATTGGGTCAACGGCTGATTTCATGCGAAATTTTTAGCCAGGCCCAAGGCTCTATTTTTCGCTAAAAAATGCTTTCTGGCCAATAGGGACGGGCGCAAGCAGCTATCAAATCAGTAGCAACTCACCCGATCCCCGGGAAAAAACGGCTTCAGCCGCCATGCATCGGGAAATCTGTGTCGACGCTGACCCCTGCTTCGATGAATGCTCACCTTGTGCATCCGTGCGGAGGCATGGGATGTGCATGGCCCCGCCTCAGTACTCCAGCCGCTCCGGCCGGATTTCCTGCAGGATGGTGGTGGCGATCTCTTCAATCGACTTGGTGGTGGTTGACAGCCAACGTATGCCTTCGCGCCGCATCATGGCTTCGGCCTCGTGGATTTCGTCGCGGCAGTTCTCCAGGCTGGCGTATTTGGAGTTGGGCCGGCGCTCATTGCGGATCTGCGCCAGTCGCTCGGGCGCGATGGTCAGCCCGAAGATCTTCTTGCGGTGTGGCACCAGCGCCGGCGGCAGCTGGCGGCGCTCGAAATCTTCGGGGATCAATGGGTAGTTGGAAGCCTTCAGGCCGTACTGCAT
>NZ_JBFUGX010000889.1:0-1430 GCF_056402675.1 Polaromonas sp. P3_C2
GAAAGAGCACTGTCGTAAAAGGCTGCTTGCTCGAACTTGTCCCTGCCAGTTCGCGGAAAGGAGTTGCCCTGGCTGGGTCCTGGTATCACGACAAGCAATTCCTGCCCGACTACATCCAGGTTCTGTTCAAGACGTCGCCATCACCTCGCGGCCTTCCAGAAGAGCCTGGCGTCTTGTTCCTATTCAGCCTGGAAGACGCACGACTACTTGAGGTCAAGAAGATAGTTCCGCTTCCCCAAGAACACGCGGTCGAGTATCAAGAAATCGCGCTACATGATGGTTGCCCCGGCAAGCCGTAGGCCACGTCGCCGTATGCGGCCTAACCCCTTGCTCAAGCGCCGACGCGCTACGGCAAGCCGTCTCGCCTCCGCGCGTGTCTTTGCTCAAGCGTTAGGCCTCACATGACTATCTGGCGATTCATCTTGCTTGGACTCGCATGGGGCTTGGCCATGTTGGCCTTCTTTCTTTATGATTTTCGAGGCGGTTCGAATCCAGTCCTCACGCTTCTTCTGGTGACGGGCCTATTTTTGATTGGTGGCATCCTGTTTGGTGTTTCCATGTTCCTCTTAACGAAAGTCGCAGCTCGTGTTGCCGGTTTCGACATATCGAAGACTCAAAAGACCAAGCTTGGACTTCGGAACTCGATTCTCATCGCTGCGGGTATCGTGCCTTCTGTGGCAATCATCGGGGTCGTATTCACGCTTCAATACGAATTCTTGTGGGTAGCACTGGCGGCATGCTTGGGGCCCACACTTGTTCTCTTGCCGGGCTCGGCCAAGTCAATCAGTGGCCGATTGCTGTTCGTTCGATGCATTGGTTCGGTGACAGTGGGTGCACTCGCCGCCGCTACAGCCGGTGCATTGTTCATGTCCTTCGAGTTGGCTCCGGTGTTCATGTTGACGTGCGTTGCGTATGCGGCGGCTTGGACTATCGCTCAAGTTATTTCTATATTGGTTCGTCCGCATTTCAGTCAGGAGGCAGGGCAGTGACGGCGAAATCCAACATGTCGCTCGATGCCGACCCACAGCTGCAGAAGGCCGATTCGCCGCGAGTATTGCCGTCCGGTCAGCTCCAACGTTGTCCAGCATCGATCCGCAGCGCAGGCATGCGAACCGAAATGGCATGAGAGCTTCGACCTGGCTTCGGTGCGTTGGCTACTCTGTCGTAGTCATTGCTTTACTGCTGCTTTTGAGGGTTGGCGACCTGTTGCCATTTGACCTTTCTCTTTGGTTTCAAGTTCTCTGGTCTGGCGCTTCGACTCCGCGCTACATGCGTGTCGTTCCCACGAGGGAGTCGAGTATGCTCGCGTGGGGTTTGCTGGCATTTGGCCTCATCCTGATTGCGACGGGTTGGGCGCTAAAGCCGAAACGAGAGGAGAAGTGACTTATGGTGACTTATGCATAACATGTCAATCGACACGGATCCACAAC
>NZ_JBFUGX010000890.1:0-1429 GCF_056402675.1 Polaromonas sp. P3_C2
GTTCAAGGGCGTGCGCCTGAACATCGAACCCGGCACCCTGCGCGTGGCTTCCAACAATGCCGAGCAGGAAGAAGCTGTCGACGAGCTCGACATCGACTACGGCGGCGACGCCATCGAAATCGGCTTCAACGTTACCTACCTGATCGACGCGCTGGCCAACATGGACCAGGACATGGTGAAGATCGAACTGGCTGACTCCAACAGCTCCGCGCTGCTGACCATCCCCGACGATGCAGCCTTTAAATACGTGGTGATGCCGATGCGCATTTAACGCGCTGACCACACGCTAACCAACAACCAGACCCGCGACTCTCCGCGGGTTTGGTCATTCAAGAGATTGAAGAAATCGAAGCAATTCGATAAAAGATCGGAAATAAAGCTGGCTATGACTGAAGAAAACACACCGAACGAAGCCGATCAGGTAAACGTCAACGACGGCGCCGCGGGCGAGGGAAGCTCCAATTTCCAGCCCAAGATCGACACCAACCAGGCCGGCGCGTCCGAAGCCTATGGTGAAGGCTCCATCCAGATCCTGGARGGSCTGGAGGCSGTGCGCAAGCGCCCCGGCATGTACATCGGCGATACGTCCGACGGCACCGGCCTGCACCACCTGGTGTTTGAGGTGGTCGACAACTCGATCGACGAAGCATTGGCCGGCCATTGCGACGACATCGTCGTCACCATCCACGCCGACAACTCCGTCAGCGTCACCGACAACGGCCGCGGCATCCCGACCGGTATCAAGATGGACGACAAGCACGAGCCCAAGCGCTCTGCTGCTGAAATCGCCCTGACCGAACTTCACGCCGGCGGCAAGTTCAACCAGAACAGCTACAAGGTTTCAGGCGGCCTGCACGGCGTGGGCGTGAGTTGCGTGAACGCACTCAGCAAGATGCTGCGCCTGACGATTCGCCGCGACGGCAAAGTGCACGTCATGGAGTTCTCTCGCGGCTTTGTGCAAAACCGCATCATCGAACAAGTCAACGGTGTTGATGTGTCACCGATGAAAGTCATGGACGACACCGACAAGCGCGGCACTGAAGTCCACTTTCTGCCCGACACCGACATCTTCAAAGAGAACAACGATTTCCACTACGAAATTCTGAGCAAGCGCCTGCGCGAGCTGAGCTTTCTGAACAACGGCGTGCGCATTCGCCTCAAAGACGAGCGCAGCGGCAAGGAAGACGACTTTGCCGGCGCCGGCGGTGTGAAAGGTTTTGTTGAGTTCATCAACAAAGGCAAAACGGTTCTGCACCCCAACGTGTTTGCCGCCATGGGCGACCGCGCCAGCGACCAGGGCACCAACATCGGTGTTGAAGTTGCCATGCAGTGGAACAGCGGCTACAGCGAACAGGTGCTCTGCTTCACCAACAACATTCCCCAGCGCGACGGCGGTACCCACCTGACGGGCCTGCGCGCCGCCATGACC
>NZ_JBFUGX010000891.1:0-1425 GCF_056402675.1 Polaromonas sp. P3_C2
AGGGAATATTGGCCGGATTTACGATTATTCAATGGGCTCACTGACACACTGCAGCGGATGGCCGTTTTTCCGGGCAGCTTCGGTCACCTGGTCCACCTTGGTCGCCGCTACGTCCCTGGAAAACACGCCGCAGACGCCTTTGCCGTCCAGATGGATCTTCAGCATGATCTGCGTGGCGGTGTCATGGTCCTTGTTGAAAAACTCCTGGATTACCACCACCACGAACTCCATGGGGGTGTAGTCGTCGTTGAGCAGGACCACCTGGTACATCTGCGGGGGCTTGGTCTTTTGCGGCCGGCGCTCCAATACGACCGACTCTCCCCCATTGCCGTTATCAGGCTTGATAGCCGGGACTGGGGGCTGCACCGGAGAGTTGGGGGATTTGGGAGACTTGGTTGCCATGGAATTCATTCTAGCCACCGATGTAGTCCAGTGCGCCTGATAGGGAAATTGGTGGCGGGAACGCGACATTCAAGCGTGATTTTTTTCCTTTTCTGCGGCCAAGAAAAAAACCGCCGCGGGATTGCTCCCGGGCGGTTCTCGGAAAAACCGGCTGAGCCAGCTTTACATGTGGTCGATCATGACCTGGCCAAAGCCGGAGCAGCTGACCTGGGTTGCGCCTTCCATGAGGCGGGCGAAGTCATAAGTGACCTTCTTGGAGTCGATGGATTTTTCCATCGAGCTGATGATCAGGTCGGCAGCCTTGGTCCAGCCCATGTGGCGCAGCATCATTTCGGCCGAGAGGATTTCGGAACCGGGGTTCACGTAGTCCTTGCCGGCATACTTGGGCGCAGTACCGTGGGTGGCTTCAAACATGGCGACAGTGTCGCTCAGGTTGGCGCCGGGAGCGATGCCGATGCCGCCGACCTGGGCAGCCAGCGCGTCGGACACGTAGTCGCCGTTCAGGTTCAGGGTAGCGATCACGCTGTATTCAGCGGGACGCAGCAGGATCTGCTGCAGGAAAGCATCGGCGATGCTGTCCTTGACGGTGATTTCCTTGCCGGTCTTGGGGTTCTTGAACTTCATCCATGGGCCGCCGTCGATTTCCACAGCGCCGAATTCCTTCTTGGCCAGGGCATAAGCCCAGTCACGGAAGCCGCCTTCGGTGAACTTCATGATGTTGCCCTTGTGCACGATGGTCACGCTGGGCTTGTCGTTGTCGATGGCGTACTGGATGGCCTTGCGCACCAGGCGCTCGGTGCCTTCGCTGGAAACCGGCTTGATACCGATGCCGGAGGTGTTCGGGAAGCGAATCTTCTTGACGCCCATCTCGTCCTGCAGGAACTTGATGAGTTTTTTGGCCTTGTCGCTGCCGGATTCGAACTCGATGCCGGCGTAGATGTCCTCCGAGTTTTCGCGGAAGATGACCATGTGGGTCTTTTCAGGCTCTTTGACGGGCGAAGGAACGCCCTTGAAATACTGGAT
>NZ_JBFUGX010000892.1:0-1425 GCF_056402675.1 Polaromonas sp. P3_C2
ACCCCGGGTCGATCCGGTATGCCTCTGGACTTCCTTCCCCGACAGACACCCCGAGCTGGCGAGGATTTCCGCCTGTTCACACCGCAAGCTGTTGAGTGCGGCTATGGGACCCATGCCGAAGTTTTCCGCAAACTTGCGCTGAAAAGTGCGCCGGGACATATTGCACATATCCGCCATCTCGTCGACGGACCATTCGTGATCAAGCCGGGCCTGCAACAACTCGATCAACTGGCGAAATGGTGCAACGGCCCGATCCTGAATCCTCAGGGCCTGGCTGTACTGGCGCTGATCGCCGTCCCTGCGTAAATAGACAAGCAGCCGCCGCGCGACACGCTGCGAGATGTCGGCGCCATGGTCGCGCTCGATAAGGGCCAGCGCGAGGTCGATGCCGGCGGTAACACCCGCCGTGGTCCAGTACTTGCCGCTTTCGCAGTAGATCTTGTCGTCGTTAACCCTGAGGTCCGGAAAGTCCCGCTGCAATCTCTCGGCGGATCGCCAGTGGGTGGTGACCTCCCGGCCACTCAACAGCCCGGTGGCGGCGAGCAGGAAGGCCCCCGTGCAAACGCTGCAGGTTCTACGTGTGGCCTGGTCTCTTTCCCGCAGCCAGTTGACCAATTGAAGATCGGCACATGCCGCATGGATACCGCCACCGCCCGGCACCACCAGCGCATCGATCGGCAATGCCGCGGCAGCCCCCAGATCGTGGTCCACATGGATTTTCAGTGCACCATCGGCGCTCGTTACAACGTCCTTCCGTGCCACAGTGATCAGGCGATACGCCGGAACGCCCACCTCTTCATTTGCCGTGGCAAATGCCTGCCACGGCCCGGCGAGGTCAATGGGCTGGAAGCCGTCAAACAAGAGAAATGCCACCCATTTTGGCGCACATTCGCCCGCTTTTGGCACTGTCCCTGCGGCACCTGGCCTTACCGTCAGCGTATTAAGGAGGGTGTTCATGAAAGTTAATATTATTCTCTTCAATGCACTGACACAACTTGATTTGACAGGGCCCTTTGAAGTCCTGGCACGTGTGCCGGGGGTGCATGTCGAGCTCGTAGGGAAGTCACTGGAGCCAGTCCGCTCGGACCGCGGCCTCACGCTGACACCCACCACGACCATCGCAAACGCACCGCCCTGCGACCTGCTGGTGGTGCCGGGGGGACCTGGAACCGACGACGCCATACTGGACGCCGAGTGGGTCAATTTCACCCGCAGGCAAGCAAAGTCAGCGAAGTACATCTTCGGTATCTGTACGGGTTCGTTGCTGCTCGGCGCCGCGGGCCTTCTCAAGGGCAGGCGAAGCACCTGCCACTGGCAGGCCATCGATTTTCTGCCGGCGTTCGGTGCCATCGTCACCAGAGAGCGCATGTGTGTGGACGGAAATATCTTCACGGCGGGCGGCGTGACATCCGGCATCGACATGGC
>NZ_JBFUGX010000893.1:0-1425 GCF_056402675.1 Polaromonas sp. P3_C2
AATCAGTACAGCCGACTGGATCGGGTCCATGTTGACAGCCACCGGCTTATAGCCCGAGGCAAGACCGACCACGGGGTTGCCATAGACCCAGCATGGTGGCGCCGGTTTCTTGACGGCTGTCAAAACATCCTGCGTCTCCCGGATGTTGAGCACCGGCGTGACCGACAGCCCCGTGGGGCGGATAAAGTCAACGAGTTCTTTCAGGGCACTTTCGGTTTGCGAGGCTCCCTCGCCCCGGATCACTTGCGGATTAAGGTAAAGACCGCCCTCGCACTGCTGCGCCTGCGCGGTCAAACCAAAAAAAAACAAAGCCATCAGCAACAATGAGTTTTTCATGGCTATTACCTTTCAAAACATTTTTGTGTCCCAGTCATCGCCACGGAACGAAGCGCCAGCCCTTTTGAAATTCATGGTATCGGCGATGTGACACTTTCCTCCTAGGGAGATACGCTATCAAGCGCCCGCCATGGAGCAAAACAGCTCGGGACAAACCCTAGAGGGCATCGAAAATCCCACAAACTTGACCCCTGTCAAGAGTTTTTCGTCCACTTGGTAAGACCATACGCGTGCAATATGCTCCGGCCAGGGAATCAGTAAAGAAGTTCCAAGCCCAAACAGAGTTACCCAATACAGGAGACAACGTGATGAAAACCAGATTTGCGAGCATCAGGAATAAATTGACTGCAGCGGGGACATGCGCCATCGCGGCAGCGGCGCTGACGGCCTTCCCCGCCCATGCAGCCTGGGAGCCCACCAAGCCAGTGGAGTTCGTGGTCCCTGCGGGTACCGGCGGCGGGGCCGATCAGATGGCCCGACTGATGCAAGGCATCATCATCAAGCACAAGCTGATGAAAGAACCRCTGATCGTCGTCAACAAATCCGGCGGTGCTGGCGCGGAGGGCTTCCTCGAAGTCAAGGGCGCCAAAGGTGACCCACACAAGATCATTATCACGCTGTCCAACCTCTTCACCACACCTCTGGCGACAGGTGTTCCCTTCAACTGGCGCGACATGACGCCCGTGTCCATGATGGCGCTCGACCAGTTCGTGCTATGGGTCAACGCAGAAAACCCCGCCAAGACCGCCAAGGACTACCTGGCAGCCGTAAAAGCCGCAGGCCCCAGCAAAATCAAGATGGGCGGCACGGGTTCCAAACAGGAAGACCAGATCATCACTGTCGGCATTGAGCAGGCCACAGGCACAAAATTCATCTATGTCCCATTCAAGGGAGGCGGTGAAGTCGCGGTCCAGCTCGTCGGTAAGCACGTCGACTCTTCCGTCAACAACCCGATCGAGGCCGTCGCCCAGTGGCGCGCCAACCAGCTTCGGGCTCTGTGCGTCTTCGACGACAAACGCATGCCCTACAAGACCAAAGTCACCGACACCCTGTCATGGGCCGACATCCCGACGTGCAAGGAAGCTGGCG
>NZ_JBFUGX010000894.1:0-1420 GCF_056402675.1 Polaromonas sp. P3_C2
GTGTTGCCCCCGCTGATCTGGGGCTGGCTGACTTACCGCGTCATGTCTTATGACGCCATGGTGGACCACGCCAGCAGTGAAGAGCGGCGCCAGATATTCAAGGAACATCGCCTGCCGCTGCTGGCGATCGGTGTGTTCAGCGGCTACCTGGGCGCGGCACCCAGCCTGCTGTGGGCCTCGGGCGCGATGTTTGTAGCCATGGCGCCCATCCTGGTGCCGGTGGCCATCTGGATCTACACCCTGGTGTTTGCGTTTTCCTCGCTCTGGTTTGCGCACTACACGCTGTCGGCCCTGGAACAACTTCGCAAGAAAAATAATGCCCTGGCGCCCGACCCGCTTGCGCAAGCAGCTATTGAATCGATAGCAAATGAGCTGGCCCCCGATGCCCTCCCCGGGCCGGCGCCCAGCTTCGGTTCGCTGGGCGGCAAGCCCGAATCACAACCCTGAACCCATTACCTGGCAAGCCTGAACATGACCCCACAATTCGGCCTCATCATCGTCGGCGACGAAATCCTTTCCGGCAAACGAGCCGACAAACACCTGCCGAAAGCCATCGAACTGCTGGGTGCGCGCGGCTTGCAGCTGGCCTATGCCGACTACGTCGGCGACGATCCGGCGCGTATCACGGCCACGCTGGCACGCGCGTTCGCAGCGGCGCATGAGAACGGCGACGTGGTGTTCTCCTGCGGCGGTATAGGGGCCACACCTGACGACCACACCCGGCAGTGCGCCGCCAGAGCGTTGGGCGTTGACCTTGCGCTGCATCCCACGGCCAAAACACTGATCCTCGAACGCATGGCGGATGTGGCGAAAGAGCAGGGGACACCCTACGAGCCTGACCGCGACGACAACATCCACCGCCTGAACATGGGCGTGTTTCCGGTCGGCGCGGAGATTATTCCGAATCCGTACAACAAGATTCCGGGCTTTACCTGCCGGGCGGGGCAGGGGGCGGTTCACTTCGTTCCCGGCTTCCCGGTGATGGCCTGGCCGATGATTGAATGGGTGCTCGACAACCAGTACGCCCACCTGCACCAAAAATCGCCTTACACCGAGAAGTCGGTGATCATTTTTGGGTCCATGGAGGCCATGCTCACGCCCCTGATGCTCGATATTGAAGCGGCCCATGCGGGAGTGAAAGTGTTTAGCCTGCCCAGCGTGGATCACCCGGAATATGGCCGCCATATTGAACTGGGCGTCAAAGGCGCGCCCGAGGCGGTCAATTTGGCCTATCCGGCCATGCTGGCCGGGCTGCACAAATTTGACCTGAAGTTTGGCCCTGAGTTGGTGCGTTGATTTTTTGCACCAATCTTGTGCGCCCATGTTAATGCACGATCATGGTGCATTCGTTGTCGGCCGGTGTTTTTTGCATTTTCAGCCTGCCAAAGGCTGGAACTGAAGCCAGATCACGGCACAATCA
>NZ_JBFUGX010000895.1:0-1405 GCF_056402675.1 Polaromonas sp. P3_C2
GCCCCCACGCTTTTCGCTTCGCGTAATGCGCTGCCCCCATAGGGGGCGTTCCGGGGCTCGTTTCCTTGGGGCGGCCCGGCGGAAAATTGAGCCTTAGGTGTTGGGCCCTTGCCGCCGGGCGCCATGCCGGCCGCGCGCTTGATGGCCACCCGGATCCGCTGGTAAGTGCCGCAGCGGCAGATATTGGTCATGGTGGCATCGATGTCCGCATCTGTCGGCTTGGGGATTTTGTCGAGCAGGGCGGCGGCCGCCATCAGCATGCCCGACTGGCAATAGCCGCATTGGGGCACCTGCTCGGCAATCCAGGCGGCCTGCAGGGCGTGTGGCTTGTCCGTCGCACCCAGCGCTTCAATGGTCTGAATGCGCTTGCCCACCACGGCGGACACCGGGACGACGCAGGACCGCACCGCTTCGCCGTCCACCCGCACCGTGCAAGCGCCACACGCGGCCACGCCGCATCCGAACTTGGTGCCCGTCATGTTCAGCACGTCGCGCAGCAGCCAGAGCAAGGGCATGCCGGGGTCGGCGTCGGCCTGAACGGCCCGTCCATTGATTTGCAGTTCCAAGGTCCCTCCTTCAGCGATCGAATCGCCGGAACGAACGACTATATCGGCGAGGCCTGGCAAGCGATAGGGCGCAGATGCGACATCGGCCACTCAGTAATAACTTGTATTTAAGGGATGGCACATATGTGGCGTCATGTGGCCAAAGGCGGGCCCTGCAGGGCCGATGAAGAGCCTATATAGAAACTGCCTCACGGCAGGGGCGGATAATCTGCCCCCTTATGGCACTTATTACCTTACTGGACGCCCAACTCGCTTTTGGGCATGTCGCACTGCTGGACCACGCAGATTTTTCCCTTGAAACCAACCAGCGCATCGGCCTGATCGGGCGCAACGGCACGGGCAAGTCGTCCCTGCTGAAAATTCTCGCCGGCCTCGAAAAACCCGATGACGGCACGCTGCAGCTGCAGCAGAACCTGCGCATCGCCTATGTGCCGCAAGAGCCCAGCCTGGACCCGCATGCTACGGTTTTTATAGCTGCCAGCGAAGGACTGGCGCGCACCAGGCACGTAGTTGAGCAGTATCTTGCGGCCGACGAAAACACCGACCTGGACGCCCTGCAGTCGGAAATCGAGGCGCTGGACGGCTGGACCTGGGAGCAGCGCGTCGAGGAAACCCTGCACCGCCTGCACCTGGACAAGGACGCCATCGTCGGTTCGCTCTCGGGCGGCACCAAAAAACGCGTGGCGCTGGCCCAGGCGCTGGTCGCCAAACCCGACGTGCTGTTGCTCGACGAGCCGACCAACCACCTGGACCTCGATTCCATCGCCTGGCTGGAGGACCTGCTTGTCAATTTCAACGGCAGCATCATCACCATCACGCATGACCGGGCCTTCCTGGAC
>NZ_JBFUGX010000896.1:0-1398 GCF_056402675.1 Polaromonas sp. P3_C2
GTTGCGGGCCATCGAGCAAGGCACGGCAGAGCTTGGGAAAACTCACATCGCCCCAGCCGGTGACCACATGGTCGGCCAGGCGGCAAATTTCCTGTTCGCCCGTCTCGTAACTGACCTCGGGGCCGCCCAGCACCACCTTGATGCCGGGCCTCAGGGTTTTGAGCAGGCGCACGACCTGGGTGGTTTCCACCACGTTCCATATATAGATGCCGAGGCCGATGACTTCAGGATCGAGCGCCAGCAACTCCTCGACGATCTGCATGGGCCGTTGCTGGATCACAAATTCGCGCAGCAACGTTTGCGCACGAAGGCCGGGGCCGCCATGCAGGTCCATATTGGCCAGCAGGTACCGCAGGCCCAGCGAAGCGTGGATGTACTTCGCGTTGAGGGTGGCGAGGACAATGCGCGGCATGCCCCTATTATCTGGGCTGACTCTGAAAACGGCTGTAATAAGGCAGCGTGAAAATCGACTAACCATCATCGAGCGATGCCCGCACGCTGTCTTGCCCCCTGGCCTTCCAGGAACTAATCTCTGCGCCACCCGCTCACACTTGCACAATGAATGCCCTGCGTTTTCCGTTTGCCAAGCTAGCCGCTACATTTTTGATAGCTGCTTGCGCAATCCCCGTGCCCGCCAGCGCTCAAAAAGCCTTTAGCGACATTCTGGGCAAGGGCACCCCGGGCACAACCGGTGCGGTGGTCACAACGGAGCAGGTCAGTGCCGAACTGCTGGCCTGGGCGCCGGAAGGCGTGGAGCCCGGCAAGCCGGTCTGGGTGGGGCTGCGGCTCACGCACCAGCCCGAATGGCATACCTACTGGAAAAACTCCGGTGACTCCGGGCTGCCGACGCAGCTCGACTGGCAACTGCCCGCCGGCATTACTGCAGGCGATATCGCCTRGCCGACGCCCAAAAAAATCCCGATTGGCACGCTGGCCAACTACGGCTATGAAAAGGCGGTGCTGCTGCCCGTGCCTTTGACCGTGGCGCCCGGTTTCGCCGCCAGGCAGCTGGACGTCAAACTCAAGGCGTCCTGGCTGGTGTGCCGCAAGGAATGCATTCCGCAAGAGGGCGACTTTTCACTGAGCATCCCGGTGCGAAGCTCGACCGCGGCCAGCGGCCAACTGTTTCAGGACACGTTCGCTGCCACGCCCAAAGCACTGGCGGCCGGCGCCAGCCAGGTGGCCGTCGAAGGCAAGGCGATCAGCATTTCCCTGGCCGGCTTGCCCGCCGCCCTGCAAGGAAAAACACTGGCGCTGTACCCCGAAACCGGTAGCGTGATCGAGCCCGCCGCCCCCTGGCAACAGGCTTGGCAAGGCGCGGTGTGGACGGCACAGGTGCCCCTGTCGGGCCAGCGCACCGAGAGCCCGGCCAGCATGCCGCTGGTGGTGGCCCTGGAG
>NZ_JBFUGX010000897.1:0-1398 GCF_056402675.1 Polaromonas sp. P3_C2
GTCTGGGCCGGGGCAGCCATGCTGGCCAGTACCAGCGAAAACGCCAACACGGTTTTTGAGAATTTTGCGGATGTCATGTGTAAATGCTCCTTGAAGCAGTAAATTGAATCTGAAATAAAGCCGCCGGGGCTCGCTCAGTGATTGTGTTCACCACCGCCTGCAGGCATCAGCTCAAGCGCGGCAGCAGGGTTTTTGAGGTCGGACATCTTTTGGCCTGGCTTGGGCACTTCGGCCCAGTCAACCTTGCCGTTCTCGCAAACCTGGCTTACCGGCCAATACAACATGCCCGCCTGTGCGGGCAGTTTGGCCTGCAGCACAAATTCGTCGTACCAGTCGTTCTGCAGATAGTCAGCGGGGGTTTTAGCCGTCCAGCTGATTCGCGACACGTCTTCGGTAACGGTTTTTCCGTGGTCCAGCAGCGGCTGCGCCAGCTTCTCACGTGTGACCTCCAGCGTCCAGCCTGCTTTGGGCATGGGCTTGGCACCCTGCACACCCGCGGGGATGGTGACCACGATCTGTTTGACGGGTGAATTCCCGCAGCCATGCCCGACCTTGAATGTGCCCTTGTAATAACTGCCCGCATTCGCGACCTGGTATTCCAGGGTGACGTGTGCGGCGGCAGGCAGCGATACGGCAATAAAGATAGCTCCAGCCCAATAGGGACGAGCGCAAGCAGCTATGGTTTTAATAGCATTTGGGTATTTCATGATTGATTCTTACAGGATTGAAAATTAAAGGCAGCAGGATTTGCGGCTGAAATTAGGGCCAGCCAGCGCAGCGAGCGCCATGCCGAACGGAGCGCACGGGTGCGCAGAAAAGGCTCGTGAAAGTGCACGCTGAAATGAACGATGGCACGGCGCCGGCCGCAAGGCCCGTGCGCGGGATGCCTGAGGCCTCCAGCGAGAGGCGGTTCAGTTCAAAGTGCGGGAGGTGCGCGGCTGAAAGGCAGCCCGGAGATGGCAGTGCCGGTGGTTGCCGGAATATCCGCCACCGCAACCGTGGTACCGGTGACACAGGAAACGGTTGCTACCGGTAGAGGTGGCAGCACCAGCCCTGCTGAGCCGCACAGGTCGCAGCGCTGGCCTGGGGAGGCTGCATTGCCATCGGTGGAGTCCACGCCGGCATCAGACGAAGCGGTGTTGACAGTACAAATGCCGCTCAGCTTGCCGCTGCGCACGTCCTGGGCGAGCATGGACACCGGTGCCCACAACGCCGCCGCCACGGCCAGGAAAGCCAGCCAGGCGGCAAGGCGTTCCCATACGGGAAGGGTCGAGCGGGATACGGGGTGGTGGGGCACGGGGTGATTATATGTAGCCCCCACGCTCCCCCACTTCGTGTGGGTCGCTGCCCCCCGAGGGGGCCGCCCGCCTGCGGCCCGGCAAAGCCGGTTCCGCGGCT
>NZ_JBFUGX010000898.1:0-1396 GCF_056402675.1 Polaromonas sp. P3_C2
ACCGCATCCCCTCTTTCCTGCGCCATGTCGGCCCAGGTGTAGTCACCGGCGCTGCCGACGACGACCCTTCCGGCATCGCCACCTACACGCAGGCGGGGGCGCAGTTCGGCACCGGCCTGCTCTGGACGGTGTTTTTGTCGCTGCCTTTCATGATCGCCATCCAGCTGGTGAGCGCGCGTATCGGACGCGTCACCGGCAAGGGTGTGGCGGCCAACCTGCGCGAGCACACGCCCCGCGCGTTCCTGATGAGCATGGTGTTTTTGCTGGTCATTGCCAACACCATCAACATTGCCGCCGACATTGCCGCGATGGGCGAGGCGCTGCAGCTGGCGGTGGGCGGCGGCGACCACTTTCATGCAGTGGCCTTCGGCATCATCACCGTGCTGCTACAGGTGTTTGTGCCTTACCGCAAGCTCGCACCCATTTTGAAATGGCTCACGCTCTTTCTCTTTGCCTATGTCATCGCCGTGTTCCTGGTGCAGGTGCAGTGGGCCCAGGTGCTGCATGACCTGGTCGTACCCAAACTGCAGTGGACCTCGGGCTACTGGATGATGATCGTCGCGCTGCTGGGCACCACGATTTCGCCTTACCTGTTTTTCTGGCAGGCCTCGCAGGAGGTGGAAGAGCTGCGCCTGAAGGGCGGGGTACTGGGCGCTGAAAAGAAGATCCGCCGCGACCTTCGCCGCGTCAAGCGCGACACCTACATCGGCATGTTTTTCTCTAATGCCATCGCCTTTTTCATCATGGTGTTGGGCGGTGCGGTGCTGTATGCGGCCGGTATCCATGATGTGACATCAGCCGCGCAGGCGGCGCAGGCTTTGCGGCCACTGGCCGGCGATTTTGCCTTTGCGCTGTTCGCCGGCGGCATCATCGCCACCGGCCTGCTGGCCGTGCCGGTGCTGGCCTCGTCGGCCGCCTACGCCGTGGCCGAGGCCTTCGGCTGGCCCGAAGGCCTGGAGCGCCACTGGTACGAGGCCAAACGCTTTTACGCCATCATTGTCATCGCCACCATCGTAGGCACGGGCATGGACTTCACCAGCATAGACCCGATGAAAGCGCTTTACTGGAGTGCCGTGATCAACGGCGTGGTGGCCGTGCCCATCATGGCCGGCCTGATGCTGCTGGCCGGCCGGAAATCGGTCATGGGCAATTTCACCTCGGGCCTGAAGACCACGTGGTTCGGCTGGGGCGGTGTGGTGGTGATGGGCTTTGCGGTGGCGATGATGTTGCTGGATCTGATCCGCCCCTTGTTCTAGGCTTCCCGGCGACGAACCCACAAACGCTGCGGCCCCGCGCCCTGCCCGGCGAGCTGGTCATACGGGTTGCGCAGCCGGCATTTGTCAATCGACAGGCAGCCGCAGCCTATGCAGTCGTCCAGGGTGTCGCGCAGTTTTTT
>NZ_JBFUGX010000899.1:0-1395 GCF_056402675.1 Polaromonas sp. P3_C2
ATGCATAACATGTCAATCGACACGGATCCACAACAGCAGGAGGCGGCTTCGCCCCGGGTTTTGGTGGTCCGGTCATCTTCACGTTAGGCTCCTTCTTCCCTACCTCATGCTTGCAAAGCTATTCGCAGCACTCCTGGCACTCTCTGGAGTACTGCTGGTCCTTGTCGGGAGCGCGGCTATCATCCAGGCCGAACCCAACTCACCCATGTTCTTTGGAATGCTATCTGCCATCGTCGCGTTCGGAGTGGGCTGCCTCATCGCCTCCATCGGTGTCTTCAGAATGCGGCGATACGGCTTCGTTTTATGCATTGGCCTGGGCGTAAGTGCCGCCGGCCTCGCGCTTATCGTTTCTGAATCTGCAGGCCAGGGAGTACTCTGGCCAATCTTTGCGTTCATGACGGCCAGCGGCGCTGCCGGCTTGTTTGTAAAGTCAGGCGCCGATGTTGCGGGATGAACCGCGCCGTGACCAAGTGTTCAATTTTCTTGACGGCATATTGCCTTCGCTCTACAGCCTGACAGCTCACGTCGAACTTTCGGCGTCTTTCAGCGTCATCAATTTGCAAGGGAGCTAGTTTTGAACAAAGCATGTGCAGTATCGGCAAGTTTGTTGGCCTTCTTCTCAGTTGAAGCCGCAGCCCAAGCCATACCAATGGAGGAACAGACATTTACTGAATTTGCCGCACAAGCAGTACGGCGCGAGGTTGGCGACACGCCTGTCTCAATAAAGGGGCCACTTACATTGTCGGTTGGCGCCTCGCAGGCCAATCTAGAGAGGGTTTTCGGTTTTTGCCGCTCTAATAATTCTGGTTGCGTATCCGAAATCGACCGGTATGCCAAGGGTGTGGCGCAAGTGCTAAAACAACAGAATGCGCCGGTAGATAAAAGCTCAGTGCGCCTCGTTGTCCGGTCAAGCGAATATATCAAGCGAGCGCAGGAATCTTTGGGTAGTGATGGCCCGACGCTTCAGGCGAAACCACTCGTTGAAGGGCTGGTATCGGTAGCCGTGCTCGATACGCCGCGCGCGGTGAGACCGCTTGATGATCGCGACCTGAGAAAGCTCAACATATCACAGAATCAGCTATTTGAACTTGGTGGTGAGAATCTGCAAGCCACACTGAAACCTCTCGCTGACAGTGCGAAGCCCGTCGGAAACGGGCAGATTGGAGCTATTCCAGGTAGTGTGTATGAGGTCGGCCGCGTCGCCATTCTTTCTCAGTGGGCATCTCTTGCAAATGCTCAGCAAGGTCTCCTTGTTATAGCTCTGCCAACAACGGATATGGTCTTGTACATATCGGAATCCACTCCGTCAGCAATAGATGCGCTTCGGGCGCTCTCCAAAGACACCGCTGCAAAATCATCCAATCCTCTTTCGCCAACCACCGTACTCAAATGGAC
>NZ_JBFUGX010000900.1:0-1393 GCF_056402675.1 Polaromonas sp. P3_C2
ATGGAGCGACGGTCACGCCGCGACGTCCTTGCGTCGATTGGAGCGGGAAGTCTTCCCGTGGTTGGGTGATCGCTCGATGAGTTCGGTTACGCCTCCTGAGCTGCTTGCTGTGGTTCGAAAAGTGGAGGCGCGCAGTGCATTCGAAACGGCTGACCGATGCTTGATGCTGGCGGGTCAGATCTGGCGATATGGCGTATCTACCGGCCGGGTTGACCGGGACATATCGGTGGGCCTCAAGAGCGCGCTGACGCCATACCGTGGCAAGCACTTCGCTGCGATTACGGACCCAGACGCATTGGCTCCATTGCTGCGTTCAATCGATGCTTACAAGGGCGGGCGGGTCGTTCGTGCTGCGTTGAAACTGGCCCCTATGCTTTTTCAGCGTCCCGGGGAGCTACGTGCAGCGGCTTGGAGCGAGATCAATTTAGATGAAGGGATGTGGACAATACCCGCCGCTCGTATGAAGCGCGAGAAGGACGGAAAAGAAAACGGGGATCCGCACCTTGTCCCCTTGCCCAAGCAAGCAGTTGAGATATTGCGTGAGCTTCACGTTTGGACGGGACATGGGGCGTTAGTTTTTCCGGGCGAACGAAATCATGAGAAACCCATTTCGGAGAACTCTGTTCGAACCGCACTGATCGCGTTGGGATACACCTCCGAAATCCAGACGTGGCATGGATTCAGAGCTACAGCGCGGACGATGCTGGCTGAGCGGCTCGAATGCGATCTTCAGGTGATTGAGGCGCAGCTCGCGCACGCGGTGAAGGATGCGAACGGTCGCGCCTATAACCGGACCCAGTATGTAAAACAGCGAAGCCAAATGATGCAGCAATGGGCCGATTATTTGGATGGACTAAAACGCGGGGCCAAAATAATTTCGCTAAAAGCTGCGTAAAGTTGCGCTTGTATTTGTCCGGATATAGAATCGCAGCCGGAAGCAAATACGACAGCGATTCGCCGCTGGGCTGTCTGTATCTGACCTCTCCAAAATACGCAAAGGACCTGTAGTTCATCAGGCAATGGCTTAGCGCCGTTGGTTTGCATTAGATCGAGCCGTTTGGCTTTCTAGTGTTACCAGCGGCGTTTTCAATTGACCCATGGAAATCTATGTCCAGCATCGTATTGCCAGCAAAAAAAGACTACCGCGCTCGCGGCCACGTCGCGCCTAAACCTCCCTCAATTGATATTACGCAACCGGGAAGACTTCGCACTGCGAATGTATTAGCTCTGTGTGCGATATCCCACAGCACCCTATATGCCCGCCTGAATGCGGGCACCTTTCCGAAGCCTGATGGACAAGATGGTGGGCGTAATTTCTGGCGCACCGAAACCATTCTTTCCTATTTGTCATAGTTCTAGTGCGATGGACTGCACATGGCAACCGTCATAAGAC
>NZ_JBFUGX010000901.1:0-1390 GCF_056402675.1 Polaromonas sp. P3_C2
GATGTTTTGTGCTTGCCTACTTTCTCAGCGCCGGCGATACGCTTGTCCAGCRTGACGCGAAACTCGATGCCCAGCTTGTGCGCGACTTCCTGCGCCTCGCGCATCATGTTGGCGGCCAGGTCGCGCGTCAGCGGATACTGGCAGATGTCCACCAGTGTGGAATGGGCCAGGCTGCTGATGGGGTTGAAAGTGAGATTGCCCCAAAGCTTGAGCCAGATCTCCGATCGGATGTTGTCCAGAACGGGCGCCTTGAACCCCGCGTTGCCAAAACATTCTGAAATTCGCGTGACACGTTCGCTGATTGAGCCGTCAAGCTCGCCGACCGGAAAGCGGTCGCCTTCGATATGTTTCACGACACCTGGCGCCACAAGTTCAGAGGCCGGGTAGACGACACAGCCGATGACGCGCTGCGGAGGGATCATTTTTGACAGCGTACCGCTGGGGTCCACGCTATGGACTTGGCCTCCTTCAAACGGGCCACCATGATTATGGAAGTACCAGTAGGGGATGCCGTTTTGCATGGTGACGACTGTGGTGTCACGCCCAAACAGCTTGGGAAGATCGTTGGCTACAGCCTCTACCTGATGTGCCTTCATGGCCAGGATCACCAGATCCTGCGGGCCGGCTTCTGTGTAATTGTTGGTCGCCTTGACATTTTCCGCAACGTGTTCGGTGCCATCGTGCATGATCAGCTTCATGCCCTTTTTACGAATAGCATCCAGGTTGGCGCCCCGTACGATGAAGGTCACGTCCTCACCGGCCAAAGCCAATTTCACACCCACATAACCGCCGATGGCCCCGGCCCCAATGATCGCAATCTTCACACCCGTACTCCTGGTAAAAAACGTTATTCGAATCGGTTGCTGAGCCTGCCGATACCGGCAATCTCCACTTCGATCGTGCTTCCCGGTTTCATGGATCCCACGCCGATTGACGTACCGCACAGGATGATATCGCCTGCATAGAGTGTCATGTCCTGGGATATCAAGCTCACCAGCTGCTTCACTGAAAAGCGCATGTCGCTGATGGGATAGTCCTGGCGGATCTCGCCGTTGAGGATGGTTTTAACTACCAGTTTGTCTGGATCAAGACCTGTGGCCACGACGGGACCGAAGGGGCAGAAGGTATCCAGCCCCTTGGCGCGTACCCACTGGGCAAACGAGGCATCACGGTTCAGTATGTCGGCGACCGTTACGTCGTTGGCGCAGGTGTAGCCGAACACATGATCCATCGCATCGTGCTCGGGAACCTGCTTGCATGTTTTGCCGATCACGATGCCCAGTTCGCCTTCAAAAACTACTTTGCCATTGCATGGGGGCTTGAGGATGGTTCCGTTTGGATCCAGGTAGGAGTTCGGCGCCTTGATCAGGTAGAGCGGCTCGGCTGGCAC
>NZ_JBFUGX010000902.1:0-1389 GCF_056402675.1 Polaromonas sp. P3_C2
ACCGTACTCAAATGGACCGCTGAGCGATGGATGCCAGTGCAGTGAGTGCCAAGGTGGCCGCATCAATGCCTGACCCTTCCATCAAGAGGGCGCACCCCGGCATGCCGGGTCGAGCCGCTCATCTCAAACCTTAGACGTCAAGAGAAAATATGCGCAGTCCCATTGAGCGTTTCAAAACTGTATGGCTCGACGCCAGGAGCCGTGGGTCGTCCAAACACAGGAACGCTGTTTGTGTTTCCACCATCGATGCGGATGGATACCCTAGTTCGCGATTTGTCGATTTGAAGGAAGCGGAAGAGACGGGTTTCGTCTTTTGCACGCATTTGGACTCTGGCAAGGCCCTGGACATCGCTCGCAACCCCAAGACCGGCATTACGCTGTGGTGGGAGCATATCGCCACGCAAGTACGCATCAAAGGCGTTTGTACGGTAATACCGGAACAGGAGGCCGAAGTACATTGGGCTGGCCGTCTGCGGGATGCCCAAATTGCCACAGCGACATTTCAGCAGAGCCGCCCGCTCGCAAGCCTCGAGTCGCTTTCGGATCAATACGGACGCGCCGTGGCTGCGTACGATGGCAAGCCAATCCCTCGCCCCGCGAACTGGGGCGGATTCAGGCTCCAGGCGGAGCACATTGAGTTCCTGGAGTTCAAAGAGAGCCGCCTGCATGCGCGCACGACCTATTCCCGCATTGGTTCCCGCTGGGAGCAAGCGTTCCTGCAACCTTAGGGTATCTCGCCGGGAGTAACCCATCATCTGAGCGGACCGCAACAGCAGGCCACGTGACACCGCGCTGTTAGTTCCGGTTCCGCGCGGCCTGCTGCTACAGTCCACTCAGCTCAAATGTTAGGCCCTAACAATGCCCGATTACGACAACCCCGAAGTTGAAGCCCAGTGGTGTGCAGAGCGCCGTGCTGAAGTATCCGAATACTTGCAACGCGAAGGCTTGGTGCATGGCCGAATCGGCTTAGAGCCTGCGTGGCACCTTGCCCCCTATGTCTCAATTTGGACCGTCGAAAGCCTTGAGAGCCCTGGTTCAGTGGGCTGGTGGGCTATCTCTGGCGATATGCCGAACGACTATGTTTCCTCAAGCAAGGCTGGAACTCCGCGGGAGGCGGTGCATGCCATCGCTTCTCTCTGGCAGGACGCGGCTCGATGCATGGCGCGTGGAGAGCGGCACCCAACGTTGGTCATTGGTACGGGAGAGAACATGGAAGAGCTCGCCCCCATGCTTGCATCGAGGGCCGGGTTACTGCTGGAATGGGCCGATGACCCTGCGGTATGGGAAGAAGATGAGCTTTAACGCGCTTCAAGTTTTTTCTCTAATGACCTCGGTCTGCTCGCATCACAGGCCTGAGCCTTGCTTCGGGTGGGTACACAAACCTTAAGT
>NZ_JBFUGX010000903.1:0-1385 GCF_056402675.1 Polaromonas sp. P3_C2
GCGATGTACCAGGCTTTCCACGCCATCGTCCCCGTATTGGCCGAAGGCAAGACCGCCGAAGCGACGTATGACGTCGTGGGCCCGGTCTGCGAGAGCGGCGACTGGATAGGCCGCGACCGCGTGTTGTCTGTCGCGGCGGGTGACCAGTTGGCTGTGATGTCGGCAGGTGCGTATTGCATGAGCATGGCCAGCAACTACAACACACGTGGCCGGGCCGCTGAACTGCTGGTTGACGGTGTCGAAGTGCACCTCATACGCCGGCGGGAAACCGCTGAAGACCAGATGCGGCAGGAACAGCTGGTAGCGGGCTAATCCGGAACCACGCCCGGGGCAAGCGCGCGCCTCATCGGATCAGTGTCGATCAGCGCACATCGCTATCATTATGATAGCTGGTTGCGCACGTCGTATATGGGTTTCAGCCTCTTTTTCCTCAAGAACTGCTGCACACGCCAGCCGAGCAGTACGGCGATGATCGCAGCGTAAACGAACACTTCGGCAAAATTGTTCTTGCCGGCGCGCATCCAGAAAAAATGCAGCAGCCCCAGCCCGGCGATCATGTAGACCAGCTTGTGCAGCCACTGCCAGCGTTTGGCACCCATGGCTTTGATGGCCGCATTGAAGGACGTTGCCGCCAGGGGCGTCAGTAACACAAAGGCCGAAAACCCCACGAGGATGAAAGGCCGCTTGGCAATGTCTTTGGCAATATCGGCAAAGTCAAAGCCCATGTCGAACCAGCTGTAGCTCAGCAGGTGGACGACGACATAAAAATACGCGAACAGCCCCAGCATGCGCCGAAAGCGCGCCAGTGCAGGCGTGCTGGTGATGACCCGAAGCGGCGTGACCGTCAGGACGATGCAGATAAAGCGTAACGTCCAGTCGCCGGTGGCGCGTATCAACGCCTCGGCCGGGTTGGCGCCCAGCTGGTTGGTGAAGGCGCCGTAGAACAGCCAGACAAAGGGCAGCAGACAGACGAGGAACAGCACCGGTTTGGCGGCAGGGTGCAGCAACCATTTTTGCGCTGTCGACATCACAGCAATCCACCGCCGGGTCGACCTACATCGAAACACAGCGCAGCGTGCGTCCCAACCCAGCAGGGGCCGCGGAACCGGCTTTGCCGGGCCGCAGGCGCAGCGGCCCCCTCGGGGGGCAGCGCAGTACGCGAAGCGACAAGCGTGGGGGCCATATCTTTTAGAAGTTCTTCTTGAGGTCCATGCCCGCGTAGAGCTGGCCCACTTGCGCTTCATAGCCATTGAACATCAGCGTTTTGCGCTTCTTGGCAAAGAGGCCGTCTTCACCGATACGCCGTTCGGTGGCCTGGCTCCAGCGAGGGTGGTCGACGTCCGGGTTCACATTGGAATAAAAGCCGTATTCCTGCGCCGCGGCCT
>NZ_JBFUGX010000904.1:0-1383 GCF_056402675.1 Polaromonas sp. P3_C2
CGGTACAACCCTGCTTGGCGAGGCGGCCAAGGCCAACAATGGCGGCTACACCATTGAATGGAGGGTTCCGGGCGCCACGCCGGCTCATGTGGGCAGGCCGCATGCGGCGATAAACGTTTCCAGAAAGCCAACCATCGGCGTGCCGCGCTCGCGGTAGCGAGACAGCTTGCCCGATGCCCGGGCGGCAAAGTCAGGCGCATCTGCTGCCCTGGCGATGGCGAGGTCGGCATGGTGGTTCATGGGTGTCCAGGTGGTGGGCCGACGCAAGAACCGAAACGGGCAGTCGGCATCCGGTACGCGGTTGGCCCAATGGTCCAGCGCCTGCCAACTGTCGATCCCTGCCAGCAACGGCAGTGCATGCGCCAGTACAGAGGCAAGCTCAGCCGCGGCACGCTCTGCTGCCGGGCCGTTGTTCACCAGCATGGTGTATTGGTTTTCACCACCAGGCAGCACGCCCTTTAGGCTCAATGGCAGGTTGTGCGCGTCGGCCAATCGCTTGAGGTCGATCTCCAGATCGAAGCTCGCCATCGACGAGACAGCGGCTTTCATATGGGACGGATATTTGGGGCAGAGATTCAATGCGAACTCGAACGACCAACTCGGCACACGCCCGTAGAACTCAAGCTTGAACAGCTTGGTGGAGCTTGTGAACCAGCTGTGGCCACGGCCGCTCTTCCAGCCCTGAAGGGGTCCGAAGGTCGGTGTCAGCAAATTCCGCAGCGTGCTCGCCGCGAACTGGGGAGAAATGGGCTCGGCGATAAGACTCATGGGGTTGGTGTGGCTGTTTTGAGTAGCAGAAATACCGTGCCCCCGTTTGAGCTGCGCGGCCCCGGGCAAGACACAGCACTTCTGGTCAACTCGCTGCCACCTTACGGCCAAACCAGAAGCCAAGAACGCCCAACGCTACCGCGATCCAGCCAATGGTGTAGCCGCCGCTGTTGCCCTCGACAAGCTTGGCCTTGAACGCGGCTGTATCGCGGTACGCGATCACCTGGCGGCTTGGGGTGCTCAGACTGAACACCGACTTTTCATCCTTCGGATCGAACCTGACTGTCACGGTTTCACCACCCAGCCCGTCCAGCGAACGCTCAGAGTTCGGCTCGCCCACGCGCACAGTCTCGATGCCTGCAGAGGTTTGTATGTCCAGCTCCGCGTAACGGCTCGCAAGTACACCTTTTTTTGTCTTGCGCTCAACAACGCGGGCGCTCAGGGCTTTGCCGGTGGCAGTGCTCAATTCAGCCTCAGAAGGGACCTTGTGGCGCGAAGGGCGCTTGCGGTCCTCTGCATATTCGGCACCGAGCCATACCAGGCCCCCAATGAATAGCACAAGTGAAATCTTTGTCAGGCTCAAAGCCAATCCCCCCAATATTAGAAGTACATCAG
>NZ_JBFUGX010000905.1:0-1380 GCF_056402675.1 Polaromonas sp. P3_C2
GTCCTTGCCGATGCTGCCCGGAGGGTTGTTTTCTGCTTGCCAATTCCATGTCCCCTGGATGGCCGAATTACCCCGAACGAGGGTTGAGCAGCGCTGGAAAACTGCCGTAATATCGCTGCATGAGCGATTCTCCATCCGACATTTCCACCACCCTGATCCACCACCCCTACAAGCCCCCCGCCGGGTTTGACGCCATACCGCCCGGGGTCTACAAGGCCTCCACCATTGCCTTTCCGACAGTCGCCGCGCTGCGCAGCCGCGACTGGAAGCACAAGACCGGCTACACCTACGGCCTGCACGGAACCCCCACCACCTTCACGCTGGAAGAGCGCATCGCCACCCTGGAAGGGGGCAAATACTGCACGCTGGTGCCCAGTGGCCTGGCGGCAGTGGTGCTGGTTGGCATGGCGCTGCTTAAGGCCGGCGACGAACTGCTGATTCCCGACAATGCCTACGGGCCGAACAAGAGCTTCGCGCAGGGCGAGCTGGCCGCCTGGGGCATCACCCACCGCTTTTACGACGCGATGAACCCGGCCGACCTGGCCGCCAAGCTGGGCCCCAAAACCCGGCTGGTGTGGATCGAAGCGCCGGGCTCCATCACGCTGGAGTTTCCCGACATGCCGGCGCTGGTCGCCACCATCAAGGCGCACCAGAATGCCCACCCCGCCGGCATCGTGACCGCGCTCGACAACACCTGGGGCGCCGGCCTGGCTTTCAATGCATTTGACCTGGGGCTCGATATTTCGGTCCAGGCCCTGACCAAATACCCCAGCGGCGGTGCCGATGTGCTGATGGGCTCCGTCGTCACGCGCGACGAGGCGCTGCATCATCTGGTTCACTTTTGCCACATGCGCGTCGGCTACGGCATAGGCGGCAACGATGCTGAACTGGTGTTGCGCGGCCTGAACAGCATGGCCTTGCGTTATGCCGCGCAGGATGCCGCGACGCGGGAGCTGGCCGGCTGGCTGCAAACCCGGCCGCAAATCGCGGCCGTGCTGCACCCGGCCTTGCCCGGCTCGCCTGGCCATGAAACCTGGAAGCGCGACAGCAGGGGCGCCGCCTGCCTGATGAGTGCCGTCTTCAAGCCGGAGTTCACGCAGGACCGGGTGGACCGCTTTTGTGACAGCCTCAAGCTCTTCAAACTGGGCTATAGCTGGGCGGGCCCCGTGAGCCTGTGTGCGCCGTACGACATACCGGCCCTGCGCACCACGGCATGGCCGTACAAGGGGGGTCTGGTGCGCTTTTCGGTGGGCCTGGAGGCCGTTACGGACCTGCAGGCGGACATTGCCCAGGCGCTGGAAAAAGCCTGATCAAAGGCTTGGCATACCGTGACGGCAATGCAGTACAGTAAGGGTTACCTATTCACGAAAGCACGCAGTG
>NZ_JBFUGX010000906.1:0-1379 GCF_056402675.1 Polaromonas sp. P3_C2
GGCTCGAGCGGCAAAAGGCCGAAGTCGCCAAGCGCGTGGCGCAAGCCGACGTGGTCATCACCACAGCCTTGATCCCGGGCCGCCCGGCGCCGGTGCTGGTCACCGAAGACATGGTCAAGGCCATGAAGCCCGGCAGCGTGATCGTCGACCTGGCCGCACCTCAAGGCGGCAACTGCCCGCTGACCGAACCCGGCAAGACCGTGGTCAAGCACGGCGTGACGCTGATCGGCCAGACCAACGTACCGGCCCTTGTCGCGGCGGATGCCAGCGCGCTCTATGCCCGCAACCTGCTCGACTTCCTCAAGCTCATCATCACCAAGGAAGGCACGCTCAATGTCGACCTGGAAGACGACATCGTCGCAGCCTGCCTGATGACGCAGGGCGGCGAGGTCAAGAAGAAGTAACCCGTTCGGGACTCATCGGATCAATTGGATTTAATCGGACAAGCCGGGCTCACGCCCGCGTAGTCCCTCACGGAGAAGACCATGGATGCAGTGTCACCCACCATCATCAACCTGATTATTTTTGTGCTGGCCATCTACGTGGGTTACCACGTGGTGTGGACCGTCACGCCGGCGTTGCACACACCGCTGATGGCGGTGACCAATGCGATTTCGGCCATCGTGATCGTGGGCGCGATGCTCGCGGCCGCACTGACCGAAACACCACTGGGCAAAACCATGGGCGTGCTGGCCGTGGCGCTGGCGGCCGTCAACATCTTCGGCGGCTTTCTGGTGACGCGCCGGATGCTGGAGATGTTCCGCAAGAAAGAAAAAAAAGTCGCCGCGCCCGCTGAAGGAGCCGCCAAATGAGCATGAATCTCGTCACGCTGCTGTACCTGGTAGCCTCCGTTTGCTTCATTCAGGCGCTCAAGGGCCTGTCACACCCTACCAGCTCAATCCGCGGCAACCTGTTCGGCATGGCCGGCATGGCGATTGCCGCGCTGACCACGGCGGCGCTGATTGTCGAGATCTCGGGCGGCAAGGCCCTCGGCATGGGTTACGTTCTGTTGGGCCTGGTGGTCGGCGGAGGCTATGGCGCCTGGCGCGCCAAGACGGTCGAAATGACCAAGATGCCCGAGCTGGTGGCGTTCTTTCACAGCATGATCGGTTTGGCTGCGGTCTTTATCGCTGTGGCCGCCGTTGCCGAGCCATACGCTTTTGGCATCGCCGCCAAAGGCAACCCCATCCCCACCGGCAACCGGCTGGAGCTGTTTCTCGGCGCCGCCATTGGCGCCATCACCTTCAGCGGCTCGGTGATCGCCTTCGGCAAACTGTCGGGCACTTACAAGTTCCGCCTGTTCCAGGGCGCACCTGTGCAGTTTGCCGGCCAGCACAAGCTGAACCTGGTGCTGGGCCTGGTGACCATCGGCCTGGGGC
>NZ_JBFUGX010000907.1:0-1375 GCF_056402675.1 Polaromonas sp. P3_C2
TCTGTGCCGACGGCGTGCGCTGGCCCATCCTGCACGACTACCAGCAGCAGCGCATCTGCACGCTGCTCGACCCCTCGCGCGACCCGCTGGGCAAGGGCTTTCACATCATCCAGGGCATGATCGCCATTGGCTCGGGCGGCATCACGGGCAAGGGCTTTATGGCCGGCACCCAGACGCACCTGGAGTTCATTCCCGAGCGCACCACCGACTTCATCTTCGCGGCGTACTCCGAAGAGTTCGGTCTGTTGGGCAATCTGTTGTTGATTGCGGCGTTCATCTTCCTGATTTTGCGCGGACTGGCCATTGCGCTGGAGGCATCGACCCTGTTTTCGCGCCTGCTGGCCGGTGCGCTGACCATGATTTTTTTCACCTATGCTTTCGTCAACATGGGCATGGTCAGCGGCATCCTGCCCGTGGTGGGCGTGCCGCTGCCTTTCATCAGCTATGGCGGCACGGCCATGGTGACGCTGGGACTGGCCATCGGCATGCTGATGTCGATCGCCAAGGCCAAGCGCTTGGTGCAGAGCTAAACAAGGAGGTTCATATGGGGTTTTTTGACTGGTTTGATACGCGGGCCGCAAGTCAGTGCGGCATTTCGCTGGCGGAACTCGTGATCCGCGAGCTGCCGGCCAAAGAGTCGGTGAAAGAAAAGAAATTTGCGGAAAAAGCAGAAAAAACGCTGATAAAGATGTCGCATGAACTCGCTGCCTTTAAACGGGCCAACAAACTCAATACCTACAAAAAAGCCAAGCTGGGTAATGCCTTTTTGTGGACATTGAAAGACCGCGGCGTTAATGATGCCTATGCCGATGAATTGACGCAGTGGCTTTCTTTGCAGCTGTAGTTCTTACCGTTTTTCTGGAGCAGCATGTTCGGACTTCTAAGAAAAATCCTGCCGGCTTCGTCGAGCGCTGCAGCCAGCGTCGGTGCGCCTGACAAGGATCGTTGCGCTGAACTCAAAAAGAATGGCAATGCCTTGTTGGCAGAAGGCAAGCTTTATGAGGCGGCTTTGTGCTACGGCGAGGCAACGAAGGCCGATCCAGAAGATGTCTTCGCACTGATCAATCTCGGATATGTATTAAGTGAGCAGGGCCACCTTCTGGAAGCCAAGGCGGCACTTGAACAGGCCGCAAGTCTGGATCCCACACAGCATGACGCGCATTTCATGTTGGGAACGCTCGCACAGCGGGAGGCAAACGTATCTCAGGCCATTCACCGATTCAAGAAGGTTGTGCTGCTTGCGCCAGAGTTTGAACCGGCCTATCGTGAATTGGGCTATGAACTCTTTCAACATGAGCAGATGACGGAGGCGGAAGAGATCATGCAGGAAGGCATTCGCCGATTTCCCGAATCAGTCGGGCTTCTCTGCAATCTG
>NZ_JBFUGX010000908.1:0-1371 GCF_056402675.1 Polaromonas sp. P3_C2
GTATACGCGTCGCTATGCTAATAGACCCAGGCGAGGTGAATGCGGGAGAGATAGACGCCGCAGTGGATGCCCTGAGATCACGGTCAGTGTTTATACGAGGCGTTTGCAGTCGAGCTGCAACGGTCTATGAGGTAACGCGGGCGGTCGAGCTCTACCCATACGATCTTTTGCTTGTATCGACTCATTGCGGCGATGCGTCAGGTTGGAGATGGACCTACGAATACACTGACAGCGAAGGACGTGATCGCACGTTAGTGATCGATGTTGCTATCAGCGTTTCAGTAGTTCCCGGTAGTGAAAAGCTTGACGTCATGCAGTTCACGCGATTCGTGTCACTGGATGGGGTTGATTGGAATGATTCGGAGAAGAAGAAGTCGCTATACGTTGGGACTGCGATCAATGACTACATAGAGCGCACAAGAGATCCGGAGCGCCTGCAGCCAGTCAAGAAAGAACTAATTAATCGTGTTGTGGGTTCAGCTGCACTGAAAATGTCTGATGGAAATTTCATTGCCGTGCCTCGATCTCTAGCCAATTATGGCTGCCCGATTGTGCTAAATAACGCATGCGCATCCTGGCACAGACTTGCTGGAAACTTCGTCTTCGGAAACGCCAGAGCCTACGTAGGTACATTGTTTAGTGTGTCTGATGTTGAGGCGCAAGAGGTGATGACAAAGCTTATGGCGAAGTACTTTGGGCGACCCTTGGCTATCGCGCTTTGGCATGCGCAGAACGACGTTTACGGGGATAGCCCGCGTCGGCCGTACATCATTGTGGGTACGCATATGCAGCGACTTCGCGCTACTTCCTCGGACGCACCAGTTGATATTTATAAGCAACTTGTGACTGCCCGTGATCGGTGGAGG
Source organism: Polaromonas sp. P3_C2 (assembly GCF_056402675.1). Classification (NCBI taxonomy): domain Bacteria; kingdom Pseudomonadati; phylum Pseudomonadota; class Betaproteobacteria; order Burkholderiales; family Comamonadaceae; genus Polaromonas; species Polaromonas sp. P3_C2. Next base: position 867 of record NZ_JBFUGX010000908.1, read on the forward strand.
CGAGACCTAGAGAAAACAGGGCCAAGTGAAGAGCAAAGACATCTAACGGCTCGCGACTATGCGAGTTACCTCGATAAAGAGGCTAAAGGCGTGTACAAGCGTTGGATTGCACCGCGAGGAGAAGGTGTCTAGGTGTCCCGAAGATCATTTGGAACCAGGATTCTGACGCACCACCGGGAGCCCCGGAGGTTCAATCCTTCGACTTGAGCCATGTCTTTTCCTACTTCATAAATTAATGAAGTGGCACACTCAAGTGATACAAAACCGCAGCGGGAAGCCGCTCTAGGCATAAAACCCGCGAGAAGCGCGGATTTGAGATGAATAAGGTGACGAGCCTTGACCCCGGCACTGACTCCACAGTTAGGGCTGCTTGGTTCCCCACCTGACCCGGTTGGCCGCTTTACCATGCGGGAAGGCCCGTCACCCTCGATTGTAAGGGACTTGGGAATGACCCCTCTGGCATACCCCCATCAGTGAAAAGGGCACCGAGCGATCTATTCCAGCC
>NZ_JBFUGX010000909.1:0-1355 GCF_056402675.1 Polaromonas sp. P3_C2
CGCCAACACGCTCGAGCAATGCATTGCCGCCACGCCCGTCAAGCACGTGGTGTTGTGCGCCATGGGTGACCAGCTAGGCATGCTCAAGGGCGCGCTCGTCAACTACGTGGTGCGCAACGTCAAGAAGATGGTGCCGGCCTTCAACCTGCCCGGCGCCGTGCGTTTTAACGACGCTGTGGCGCAGGGCACGCGCCTGACGCTCAAGCGGCCCGACATCAAACCAGACGACGTGGCCGTGCTGCAATACACCGGCGGCACCACAGGTGTCTCCAAGGGCGCCGTTCTGCTGCACCGCAACGTGATCGCCAATGTGCTGCAGTCCGAAGCCTGGAACAGCCCGGCCATGGCGGCCCTGCCGGCCGGCGAGCAGCTCACGTATGTCTGCGCGCTACCGCTGTACCACATCTTCGCGTTCACCGTGAACATGATGCTGGGCATGCGCACCGGCAGCAAAAACATCCTGATCCCCAATCCGCGTGACCTGACGGCCGTGCTTAAAGAGCTCTCCAGGCACAAGATCAACAGCTTCCCCGCGGTCAATACCCTGTTCAATGGCCTGGCGAATCACCCGGACTTCAACACCGTGGACTGGTCGCACCTGAAGATTTCTCTGGGTGGCGGCATGGCTGTGCAAGGCGCGGTGGCCAAGCTGTGGCTCGAGAAAACCGGCTGCCCGGTCTGCGAAGGTTACGGCCTTTCCGAGACATCACCCTCGGCCAGCTGCAACCCGACCAACAGCAAGGCCTTCACCGGCACCATCGGTGTGCCGATTCCCGGCACTTACTTCAAGCTGCTCGATGACGACGGCAATGAAGTCCCGCAAGGCCAGCCCGGCGAAATCGCCATCAAGGGTCCGCAGGTCATGGCCGGCTACTGGCAGCGCCCCGACGAGACCGCCAAGGTCATGACGCCCGACGGATACTTCAAATCAGGCGACATCGGCGTGGTCGATGAAAACGGCTTCTTCAAGATCGTCGACCGCAAGAAAGACATGATCCTTGTGAGCGGCTTCAATGTCTATCCGAACGAAATTGAGGATGTAGTGGCCAAGCTCGACGGCGTGATGGAATGTGCCTGCGTAGGCGTTGCCGATGAAAAGTCCGGCGAAGCCGTGAAGCTGGTGATCGTGAAAAAGAATCCCGAGCTCACGGAAGCACAGGTGCGGGAATACTGCAAAACCAATCTCACAGGCTACAAACAACCGAAAGTGGTGGAGTTCCGTACCGATCTGCCCAAGACGCCGGTTGGCAAGATCCTGCGCCGCGAACTGCGCGACAAGAAATAAACGGCAAGTTTCAGAGCTCGCCGCGCATGCGCGGCAGGTTTTCTAGAGGGCAGCGCAAGCTGCCCTTTTT
>NZ_JBFUGX010000910.1:0-1354 GCF_056402675.1 Polaromonas sp. P3_C2
GACGAAGCCGGGCGCCAGGTGCATGACGGCCTCTGGCCCATCATTGCGGGCCGGCGCATCGCGCTGAACTTCCGCTGGGCCCAGCCCGATGGCGTGCTGGAGCTGTACCAGGCCGGCAGTGAAGGGCCGCAGTGGTGGGCACGCGCGGCCGACCCGGTGCGCGGTGGGCCGCCTGCCGGTATTCTTGATCGTTGCGAAGCCAGCAAGACCTGCCCGAAAATCGTTGAGCACTTTGGCTCGGCCGAGGTCTGGGCCCTGAAACTTACGCCGGAATGGGTGGGTACCGATGCCAGGGCCGACCTGCCTCTGCCTGCCAACGTGCGGCGCTATTACATTGCCAGCTCCAGCCACGGCGGCGGGGCAGGGGGCTTTGACAACAGCCTGCCGGGCGTGGGCCTTCCAACGGCAGGCGCCAGTTGTCCGGGCAATAATTTCGGCACGGGTGTATTGCCTGCCAACCCGGTGCCGCATACCGAAACCGTGAACGCGCTGCGCRTGCACTTTCGTAACTGGGTGATGCGCGGCACCGAGCCACCGCCCAGCCGCTGRCCCACCCTGGCGCCGCGTGCGGGCGAGCCGCGCGGCACGCTGGCGCTGGCTACCAAGGAAGGCATCGGCTTTCCCACGCTGCCGCAGTTGCGCCCCACCGTGCCCGAGCCGGACTTCATCATGCCGGTGCTCGACTATGACTGGGGCCCCGCCTTCAATCCTGCCGATGGCTCGGGCGTGGCATCCAATGCGCCGCCGCCCATCCGCCGGGTGCTGCCCATGCTGGCGCCGCGGGTGGACGCCGATGGCAATGAGCTGGGCGGCGTGCCGGTGGTGCTGCTCGAAGCGCCGCTGGGCACTTACCTGGGCTGGAACATCACGGCGGGCGGTGCCCGGCCGTTCCACCAGGGGCAGATCTGCAATTACGTGGGCGGCATGGTGCCCTTTGCCCGAACGGCGCAAGAGCGCGGTGCCAACGGTGACCCGCGCCTGTCGCTGCAGGAGCGCTACGGTTCGCACGAGGGCTATGTGGCCGCCGTACGCAAGGCCACCGACAAAGCCCAGGCCCAGGGCTTCCTGCTGGCCGAAGACGCGGTGCGCTTAATCAAGGCTGCCGAAGCCAGTGCGGTGCTGCGCTGAAGGCGATTTTTACCGAATATCATCCCGTAGTAAAACCCATCAAAGGAGACAAACCATGATTTCATTTAACCGGCGCGACGTCCTGCGCATCGCTGCGGCCAGTGCTGCAACCGCATCACCCCTGCTGCATGCGCAGTCAGCCTGGCCCACCAAGCCAGTGACGATGATCGTGCCGTTTCCAGCCGGTGGCGGCACCGACGCATTCGCCCGCCCGCTGTCCGCCCAG
>NZ_JBFUGX010000911.1:0-1351 GCF_056402675.1 Polaromonas sp. P3_C2
TGCCTGATCAGCGCGGCGCAGGATTTGTAGGCACTGATCTGGATCACAGCCTCAGGCGTGACCTTGAGTATTTCTGCCAGCGGTGCGGCAACATCCACGCTGTTGCGCTCGACCGTGACGCTGGCAGCCGGCTTGAGGTTGCGCCGGGTCAGCGCCCGCATCACGCCTTCCAGCCCGGCCTTGCCGTAAGAATCGTTCTGGTAGAAGACGGCGATTTTGGTGATGCCGACGGTGCTCAGGTGCTGCACGATGCGCTCGGTCTCGTCAAAGTAACTGGCGCGCACGTGGAACAGGTTTCGGTTGAAAGGCTCGCGCAGGCCCTGCGCGCCTGTGAACGGGCCAATCAGCGGTATGCCTGCCGCGTTGATGGCCGGCACCGCGGCCAGGGTGGTGGGTGTGCCGACCGAACCGATCAGCGCGAACACCCTGTCTTCTTCGATCAGGGCCTTGACCGCGGCAGCAGCCTTTTCAGGTTCATAACCGTCGTCCCGCGAAACCAGCTTGAGGGTGCGGCCGTTGATGCCGCCGGCGGCGTTGACGGCATTGAAGTGCGCCAATATGCCCAGTTGCATGCGCTTGCCCAGCTCGGCGGCGGGGCCGGTCTGGGCGGCGAATTGCCCGACGCGTATTTCGGTATCCGTCACGCCGATTTCCGCCGACTGCGCCGCCGCGGCGACAAGCACTCCCACCAACACGGCCAAACGCCACCATGGCTTGTTTTTCATCAGGGGCCTCCGTTTTTTTCGTGGTAATGGTTTTTTCACCATCTGCATATGCAACTTCTTGCATATGTGCACTGCAAGGTAGTCCAATGCGCACGGCTTGGCAACGCGGTTAGTCCGGGTGCGACTGGATTTGAGCGGGAATCCGTGAGAAAAGTGCCGCTAACGCGGCCTTTTCAGGCGGGCAGCAGATGCCCGGCCTAGACCCCCAGCGCCAGCCGGGTGGTATTTTTCACCTCTTCCATTACGGCGTAAGTGCGGGTTTCGCGCACACCCGGCAGCTGCCAGAGCACGGTGCCGGCAAAAGAGCGGTAGGCCACCATGTCGGCCATGCGGGTTTTGAGCAGATAGTCAAAGCCGCCGGCCACCATGTGGCATTCGGAGATTTCCGGGTGGACCTGTACGGCCGCCTTGAAGGCTTCAAACACGTTGGGCGTGGTGCGGTCCAGCAGCACTTCGACAAACACCATCATTCCGGCGCCCAGCTTGAGGGGATTGAGCAGGGCTTCATAACCCAGGATGTAGCCGTCCCGGCTCAAACGCTGCACGCGGGCCAGCACGGCCGTGGGCGACAGAGCCACGCTCTCGGCGAGCTTGAGGTTGGAAATCCGGCCGTCCTGCTGCAGGAC
>NZ_JBFUGX010000912.1:0-1350 GCF_056402675.1 Polaromonas sp. P3_C2
TGGAGGTTCTGGCCGCGCTGCAATCGGAACATGCCCTCAAGCAGGTGCCCTTTGTGTTCCTGTCGGCCAGCGCGGAGTCAGAGCGGCTGGAGGAAGCCTTGCGCCTGGGTGCCAGCGGCTACGTGACCAAGCCCTTTAATTTCGCGCAGCTGCACGCGGTGCTCAAGCAGCACTTGCCCAAATAAGGCCTCAGCGTTATAGGCCCAGCGCCTTCCAGCCCGTGTGGCCCAGCTTTTCGAGCGTCTGGATGTTCTGCTCAAAGATAGCCTCAGCCTCGGGAAACGCCTCCACGGCCCGTTCCACGCTTTCCTCGCGCAGCAAATGCAGGATGGCAAAGGGTGCGCGGTTCGTGTAGTTGCCAATGTCGCCGGGCTCGGTGCCATCGAACTGGAACTGCGGGTGAAAGCTGGCCAGCTGGATCACACCTTCGAGGCCATGCTCATCCACCACGCCTTCGGCGATTTCCAGGAAATCGTTGAAGTCCAGGAAGTCGTCAAACAGCGTGGGGTGAATCAGCAGCGTGGTGTCGACCTCTTCGGCCGGCGTCGCCGCCAGCAGATCCAGTTCGCGGTCCAGTTCTTCGAGCAGGCCGTCCGCATGGCGGGCCCGGCTCACCACCAGGCGCACCTGGTTCTTGACATAGACCGCCTTGGCGAACGGGCACAGGTTGAGCCCGATCACGGCTTTTTCGAGCCACAAGCGGGTTTTGTCCAGAACCTCCTGGTCTGTCATGACTGCGTCCAGGCTTAGTGCAGGGCCTTAAAGCGCACACGCTTCGGTTTGGCGCCCTCTTCACCCAAGCGTTTCTTCTTGTCGGCTTCGTACTCCTGGTAATTGCCGTTGAAGAAAGTCCACTGGCTGTCGCCTTCGGCGGCCAGGATGTGGGTGGCGATACGGTCCAGAAACCAGCGGTCATGGCTGATCACCAGCACGGAGCCGGCGAATTCCAGCAGCGCGTCTTCCAGCGCGCGCAGGGTTTCCACATCCAAATCGTTTGAGGGTTCGTCAAGCATCAGCACGTTGCCGCCCGCGATCAGGGTCTTGGCCAGGTGCAGGCGCCCGCGCTCTCCGCCCGACAGCATGCCGACGCGTTTTTGCTGGTCTGCACCGTTGAAGTTGAAACGGCCAGCGTAGGCCCGGCTGGGCATGGTGAACTTGCCGACGGTCAGCATGTCCAGTCCGCCCGAGATGTCTTCCCAGACGGTTTTTTCATTGGCCAGATCATCGCGGTGCTGGTCGACGAAAGCCATGCGCGCGGTCTTGCCGATGGCGACTTCGCCGCTGTCGGGCGTTTCCTTGCCGGCGATCAGCTTGAACAACGTGGACTTGCCTGCGCCGTTCGGGCCGATG
>NZ_JBFUGX010000913.1:0-1349 GCF_056402675.1 Polaromonas sp. P3_C2
GTACCAGGGGCTTGAAGCGCTCTACGCCAAATACAAAGACCGGGGCCTGGTGGTGCTGGGTTTTCCATCCAATGATTTTTCGCAGGAAACAGGCAGCAACAAGGAGATCGCGGACTTCTGCGAAAACACCTTCGGCGTGAAGTTCCCCATGTTCACCAAAACCAGCGTGACCGGAAAAGACGCCAATCCCCTGTTCCAGAAGCTGGCGGCCACAACAGGCACCACGCCGCGCTGGAATTTTTACAAATACGTCATTGCACGCGATGGTGTCGGCGTCACCAGCTTCAACTCCATGGCCGACCCGGCCGGCGGCGCGCTGGTCAAAGAAATCGAAAAACAGCTGGCCATCAAGCCCGCGGCCCGTTAACAAAAATTTACCTGAGGGATCTTTTATTTGCGGGAACTACCCCGCACTTGTGCTCTCATACTTCTGCAAGCGCGATTTGCCTTCACCGGTAGCGCTGGCAAGAGAACAGTTTCATTGTTGCGAAGCCTTCTGAGCCGTCCAGGTTCAGCTGCAATCCCGGGGCGCTCCTCCTCCTCCCTCCCTCCCTCGTTCGCGCCGGGGCGCTTCGCAGCATTTTTATATTCCGGCCCTTTGCCGGGCCAGGGCCAGCACATGCGTTGTGCCCGCCTGAAGTTCACCGCCGATGGCCTGGTGAACTTCCATCGTGATGACCGGGAAACCCGTAAAGCCCCGCAACCGCTATTATTTTGATAGCTGCTTGCGCTCGCTCTGATTAGGTCGGAGGCCATTTTGACGCCTGAAATCAGGCTGTCTCGACCTCAAAACACCTGAAAAGGGCTGCCCAAGAGGCGTTGAAAGAGGCCTTGAGCCTGTTTTTGAACCAATTTCAAACGCGAATAGTAGCCAGGGCCCAATAAAGACGGGCGCAAGCAGCTACCAAATGCATAGCAAATAGCCGGCGGCGTCTTGAGTTTGTATGCGATTTGGTGATTTGGCATCAGCGAGAACATCGGCGAGAAGAGCCGCCTCCTCCACCATTCAGTACCCGCATCAGCCCGGCGGAATGCTTTCCGCAAAGCTGGGCCGCTGCATCAGCTTGTCCTGCAGCTTGGTCAGGTTCGGATACATCTCACGCCAGTTGATTTGCGCAAAACGCAGGTCGAGGTAGCCGAGCGCGCAGCCGACCGCGACGTCGGACAGGCTGAAGTGGATGCCGCTGCAGAACGACTTGTCGCCCAGGCCGGTGCTCATGGCCTTGAGGGTGGCTTCGATCTTGCCCATCTGGCGGTCGATCCAGGCGTCGCTGCGCTGCTTGACGCTGCGGCCGGCCCAGGTGGCTTCGAGGCGCGCCAGGATGGCGGCGTCGATCAGGCCGTCGGCC
>NZ_JBFUGX010000914.1:0-1348 GCF_056402675.1 Polaromonas sp. P3_C2
CTGTGGCACAAAAAGTGCATTCGACAGCCCGAATAGATTTTTCAACCACCCATCCAGCAACAGGAGATTTTGATGGCAAAGACCGTCGCAGACGTCATGAAAATGGTCAAGGAAAACGAGGTCAAGTTTGTTGACTTCCGTTTTACCGATACCCGGGGCAAAGAACAGCACGTGACCGTGCCCGTGTCCCACTTTGACGAAGACAAATTCACGTCGGGCCATGCATTCGACGGCTCCTCAATTGCCGGCTGGAAGGGCATTGAAGCCTCCGACATGCAACTGATGCCTGACCCAAAGACGGCCAACATCGATCCGTTCTTTGAAGAAACCACTCTGTTCATGAGCTGTGACGTGCTCGAGCCCGCCGACGGCAAGGCCTATGACCGCGACCCGCGCTCCATCGCGCAGCGCGCAGAGGCTTACCTCAAGGCTTCCGGCCTGGGCGACACCGCTTACTTCGGCCCTGAGCCAGAGTTCTTCATCTTTGACGACGTGCGCTGGAACACTGACATGTCGGGCACCTTCTTCAAGATCGAAGAATACGAAGCACCCTGGAACTCCGGCGCCAAGCTCGAAGGCGGCAATCGCGGCCACCGTCCTACCGTCAAGGGCGGCTACTTTCCCGTGCCTCCTGTCGACAGCACGCAAGACATGCGCGCCGAGATGGCCCTGATCCTCGAATCGCTGGGCATCCCCGTCGAAGTGTTCCACCACGAAGTGGCCGGCGCCGGCCAGAACGAAATCGGTACCCGTTTCAGCACGCTGGTTCAGCGCGCCGACTGGACCCAGGTCCTGAAATACGTCGTGCAGAACGTGGCCAACGCCTACGGCAAAACCGCCACCTTCATGCCCAAGCCTGTTGTCGGCGACAACGGCTCCGGCATGCACGTTCACCAGTCCATCTGGAAAGACGGCAAAAACCTGTTTGCCGGTGACGGCTATGCAGGCCTGTCTGATTTCGCCCTGTACTACATCGGCGGCATCATCAAGCACGCACGTGCCCTGAACGCCATCACCAACCCAGGCACCAACAGCTACAAGCGTCTGGTTCCTGGCTATGAGGCGCCGGTCAAGCTGGCTTACTCGGCTAAAAATCGTTCGGCATCGATCCGCATTCCTTACGTTGCCAATCCAAAGGGCCGCCGTATCGAAGCGCGTTTCCCCGATCCACTGATGAACCCTTACCTGGGCTTCTCGGCCCTGATGATGGCCGGCCTGGACGGCGTGGAAAACAAGATCCACCCAGGCGAAGCCGCCACCAAGGATCTGTACCATCTGCCACCCGAGGAAGATGCAAAAGTGCCAACCGTTTGCCACAGCCTGGACCAGGCGCTGGACGCGCTTGACG
>NZ_JBFUGX010000915.1:0-1347 GCF_056402675.1 Polaromonas sp. P3_C2
CAGCAGGCCGACGCGATGTTCGACGACCATTTGCAGCAAATGGCGCGCTCACTGCGCAGCGGCATTCCACTCAACATTCCCCTGGACGAGACCGACGAAGACGACCGCTTCGAGGTCTACGTGCAGATCTGGGGCCAGGACGGCACACAGATTTTCCGCTCCACCCGATCGGCGCTTCCGCCGCGCGCAGTGCTCGGCTTTTCGGACGTCGAAGCGCACGGCAACCGGTACCGCGTCTACACCCTGCAGACCGCGCTGCAAACCGTGCAGATTGCGCAAGACCTGGACGCCCGCTCGGCGCGCGCCCGCACGCTGGCTGTGCGCGCCGTGCTGCCCTTTGCCTACCTAACCCCGCTGCTCATGCTGGCCGTGTGGTGGGTCATCAGCCGTTCGCTGGCGCCTGTCGAGCGTGCCCGGCGACAGGTGGCCGGGCGCCCGGCCGACGATTTGTCGCCGCTGGCCGACGACGGCCTGCCCGACGAAGTGCGGCCGCTAGTGGAAGAGCTGAACCTGCTGTTCGGCCGGGTGCGCGGCGCTTTCGAGGCGCAGCGGCATTTTGTGGCTGATGCGGCGCACGAATTGCGCTCGCCGCTGACGGCGCTCAAGCTGCAGGCGCAGGCCCTGCGCCGAAACGACGAAGAACCTGCGGCACGGGAGGCCGCTATTGGCCGGTTGAACCAGGGCATAGACCGGGCGATACGGCTGGTCGAGCAGCTGCTGGTGCTGGCCCGCGAAGAAGCCGCCGGCACGGCACAAGCCGGAGCCGATTCAGGCCAGGCACCTGCCGCTGCCGCCTTTGTGGACCTGCGTGACGTGGTGAAGCTGGCCGTGGCCGATGTATTACCCCATGCCGGCCACAGGCAAATTGACCTGGGCCTGGCGGGCAGCGAGCCTCAGCAGCCTGTGCAGGTGAAGGGCCAGAGCGAGGCCCTGCGCATCCTGCTGCGCAACCTGCTGGACAACGCCGTCAAGTACACGCCGGTGGCGGGCCAGGTCGATGTGTCGGTGGGCGTGCAGGACGGACAGCCGGAATTGACGGTGGAAGACAGCGGCCCGGGCATCGCCGCAGAAGACCGCCACCGCGTATTTGACCGCTTCTTTCGTGCCGCCAGCGTCACGGACACGGCGGGCGGGTCGGCTGGATCGGCGATCTCTCCGGAAGCCGGCAGCGGCCTCGGATTGGCCATCGTCAAGGTGATTGCCGAGCGGCACGGCGCGACGCTACAGCTCGGCACGTCAGACCGCCTGGGTGGACTGCGGATTGAAGTCCGGTTTCCGGCGGGCGAGATCACCGGCTAGCAGCCATCATTTGCTACCATTTTTATAGCTGCTCGCGCAGTACTATTG
>NZ_JBFUGX010000916.1:0-1346 GCF_056402675.1 Polaromonas sp. P3_C2
CCCCCGTCCAGGTCAAAAGCGCAMGCTGCAGCATGTTTGGCACCGTTGCCGCCAGCCCGGCCCTTTTGGGCTGGTTTCAGCCTGATTTAGGCGACAAAGCCACAAAAGGCCAGGGATTTGCGCCCCGCTTTCACACCTGAACCACCAAAACACTGTATATTAATACAGTGAATTCCAGCTTACTGTCCTGGCAATGCGCCGCCCGCACCCAGGAAGTCGGCTCTTTTGCCTACACCCGCAGCGGTGGCCGCCGCCGCACCATGGGTGCTTGAATCGTGAAGAAAGGATGTGTCCATGGGCGTGATGAATGACCTGCTGACGAACGACCTCTTTCCACAAGCCATGCTGCCCGTCACGCTGCAGGGGCAGACGGACCTCGAGGGCTTTCGCCGTGCCGCACGCGGCCTGCTGGCACAAAACATCCTGCCCGGGCAAGTCAGCTGGCATTGCGGCACCACACCCGCTACTGAAGGCCCGCAGCCCACCGGCACAGCGCAGAGCCCCGCACTCAGCGACGCACCCACCGTCGCCGTGCCACCCGAATTTCTCACCCTGTGCCAGGCCGTCATCCTGCACAACAACCCGCAGCGCTTCAGCCTGCTCTACCGCCTGCTGTGGCGCCTGGTGCATGAGCCCGAACTGCGGCACAACCAGCTCGACGCCGACATGGCGCTCGCCCGGCAGATGGCCGAAGAGGTGCGCCATGACATGCAGAAAATGAAAGCCCAGCTGCGCTTTCACTCGGTGCAGGACGACACCTTTAAAACCCGCCCGCAAGGCGGCCCGCTGCATGTGGCCTGGTTCGAGCCGGAACACCACATCGTTGAAGCCGTGGCGCCGCTGTTTGCCCGCCGCTTTGCCCACATGCGCTGGGCTATCCTCACGCCTCAATGCAGTGTCGAGTCCGACTACCTGGGCCCGCAGGCTTCCGGCCACGGCCGGCACGCTGCGCCGGTGTTGCCCCCGGAAGAAGTACGACCAGGCCACAAGCCGGCCGACGCCCCGGCGTCCCTGCGCTTTGGCCCCGCCGCCGACAGGCAGACAGCCCCCTCACCCGACGCCAGCGAACAGCGCTGGCTCACGCAGTACGAACAGGTCTTTCATCCCGCACGCCTGCGCCGCCGGATGATGCAGAAAGATTCGCCGCAGCGTTACTACCGGAAAAACCGCAGCTCGGCCGGCGCCCGCAAGGTGCGCACACCGAAGGCTGCTGCCGGTCAGTCACTATCAATTTAATAGCTGCTTGCGCTTATCCCTATTGGGTCAGGGCGGTATTTGGCATTCATCCTTGATGCCACGCCATACCGCTCACGGGCTATAAACAGGCAGAAAATCCGCCTCAGGGC
>NZ_JBFUGX010000917.1:0-1344 GCF_056402675.1 Polaromonas sp. P3_C2
GTCCTGCACTTTTTCCTTGCGCGAAGCAGCAATCAGCACTTCAACGTCGCCACTGGAGGTAGCGCTCGGGCCTACCACGCAGAAATCGAGGCTGACTTCATCCAGTGAGAACGGAATGTATTGATTGGCTTCGGATTCGACCTGAATTTCCAGCTCTACGTCGCTGAGGCCGCCCGGGAGAATGATTTTTTTGGTAATGACCGCCGAAGCCGGCAGGGCCATCGCCACATTCTTGGTGCGGGTTCCGCTTTTTTTGACGAGCCGGCGCACGGCATCGGCCACTTCGTCAAACTTTTCGACGTTACCATCGGTAATCCAGCCTCGTTCCAGCGGTTCGATCGCACAGCGATCCAACACCAGATTACCGGCCTTGTCACGGCTCAACTCCACCAGCTTGACACTGGATGAGCTGATATCTAAACCCAGCAAAGCGGGTTGTTGGCGGTTGAATAACGATCCCAGAGAGATCAAGGCGGTCCCCAAATGACGGCTAATATGTAGCCCTGCATACTTAAGAAATCACTTGAATAGTAGCAGTAAGCTCTTTGTGCAGTAAGGATTTTTCCTGTTTTGGACGTCTGGAACGTTGTCAAAAGCAGACGGTCGTATCGGACCAGGAGTTTGCAAGGTTCCCCAAAACGATGTCTGCAAACGTAAAAGTATGGCACTTGCCCTGACACCCCGCACAACTCGCTTCCCGGGATTTTTATAATGGTGACGCGACTTTACGATTGCCTACATGCCCTCCACACCCACGTCTTCTGATTCAAACTCTGCCCCGGTCAAGCAAGGTCGCGCAAAGTCCCTTGTCCCCCGCTGGCTGGTCATGTTCTTTTTGTGGAGTGGTGGCCTGTTGCTGGCTGGTGTTGCCGCCGTCTTGCTGTTTGTGGCTGTGGCGCTGTCGGTTGCCTACCCCAACCTGCCGGATATCTCTGACTTGTCCGACTACCGGCCAAAGTTGCCATTGCGGGTTTACTCCGCCGATGGGGTGGTTATTGGAGAGTTCGGGGAAGAACGCCGCAGCCTCACCCCGATCAAGGACATCCCGCAGGTCATGAAGGACGCGGTGCTGGCCATTGAAGACGCCCGCTTTTTCTCACATGGCGGCGTGGATTACCTGGGCGTGATCCGGGCCGGCTTTGCCAATGTGGGCCGGGCCAAGAGCCAGGGCGCCTCCACCATCACCATGCAGGTGGCCCGCAATGTCTATCTGTCAGCCGAGAAAAGCTATACCCGCAAGATCTATGAAATCCTGCTGACCTTCAAGCTGGAGCACCTGCTGACCAAGGACCAGATCCTTGAGATCTATATGAACCAGATTTTTCTGGGAAACCGGGCTTATGG
>NZ_JBFUGX010000918.1:0-1343 GCF_056402675.1 Polaromonas sp. P3_C2
GGATATGGTTGATCTGCCGGGCAAAGGCCAGCACACCCTTGGCGAAATTCTTCACAAAAAAGTCGGCGAACCGGAACTGGAATGGGACGGTGATAAGTATTACGACCACGCAAAACGCAAAGTACTCGACAAGTACACRCTGACTGACAAGCTCTGGGCTTACTTGCAAGCCTACAAAAAGAAGCACCAAGAAGCGGGTAATGGATTCGGTTTCGGCCTCGTCACTCCAGACAGCGTTACACGCACGCTGTCTGCGCGTTACTACAAAGATGGCTCTGAGATTCTCGTGAGCCAAGGGAGCAAAAAGAATCCCCGTCGCCTAACACCACGTGAATGCGCGCGCTTGATGGGCTTTCCGGACAGTTTGAGAATTCCGGTTTCCGATACGAGGGCTTATAAGCAGTTTGGCAACTCAGTGATCGTTCCGGTCATGACTGCAGTCGCCAGAGCTATGCAGCCGCTAATCGTTGAATCCATTCGTCAAGAGAATCAGCCAATACCAAGAGCGGCTTAATCAGGTCACACACGTCCCATCAACCCTCATGGCGACAATGCTCACAAAGTAGCTTATTCGCACATCATAAATTCGTTGCAGCGGCTAAACATTGACTGATGTTGTTGATCAGGCTACCCGTAGCCGGATGATGGCGGGTATCAAGGGCAAGGACACCAAGCCGGAAATAGCTGTTCGCGCAAACTTGCATCGCCTTGGATTGCGGTTCACTTTGGGTGGATCATTACTACCGGGAAAACCAGATCTGGTTTTCCCACGTCATAAGACCGTGGTATTTGTGAACGGCTGCTTCTGGCACTGTCATAGCTGCAGCGGCTTTCGATGGCCATCGACAAATACAGAGTTCTGGGAGACGAAGTTAGTTGGCAATGTGGCCAGAGATAAGCGGCATGTGCGCGAGTTGCACAGCCTTGGATGGCGCGTCGTGGTGATCTGGGAATGTGCAGTTCGCCAAGCCGTCAAACAAACAACTACGCAGCCATATCTCATTGCCCGCGACTGGGTTGTCAACTACGATGCCCCATATCTCGAAATATCCAGAGGGCAAGGTCGTGGCTTTTCAAAACGTAAATCAACTTCTCGCTCGATTTAAGGGACTCGGAGCTACTCGCGTTTTTTGCAAACGTCTTGCCGAAAACGACAATTCAAAGCAGCAAATTTATCTCGGTAGCAAATTTGAAGTTCTCTCCTTTTTTCCCCACGGAGAAATAACGGCCCACCCCGCTTTAAGCGTTCCGAATTTCAAAGCGCCGTTGAGATTTTTTTGGGTAACCGATACGACCACGGAGCAAGCACCGGGAACACAGCTCATCCTCTATCCGCAGTACCC
>NZ_JBFUGX010000919.1:0-1343 GCF_056402675.1 Polaromonas sp. P3_C2
CCGCTATTCTGGAAGCCTAATTCCGGAGGAGAAACATGGGATCACTGAATGTCGAGGACCACGGCGAGTGGCTCAGTTTTGGCTTGTCGTACGCGGGCACCGCTATTCTGGAAGCCTAATTCCGGAGGAGAAACATGGGATCACTGAATGTCGAGGACCACGGCGAGTGGCTCAGTTTTGGCTTGTCGTACGCGGGCAGCACCATTCCCGTCAGGATTTCGCGCGAGGCGATGGAGGAGTTCTTCGGCGCCGTGCCTGGGCCGGACTCCCTGAAAAAAGCGTATGAACAGGATGCTGAAATGATTCACGCCCGGGCCGCTGATCTGGTCGTGGCGGGTGTGAGCTACACGCCTGAAAATCCCCTCGTGCTGAAAATGGAAGATTTTTAGGTGCATTCACGGCCGGCAGCCATGAATGCTATGGTGGCCGGAGCATGAACAAAGCCTTTACCAAAGAAACCGAGCCGGAGGACGACGAGCCGACGCTCGCACCCCTGCCTGCAGGCGGCAAAAACTACATCACACCACAGGGCTATGAACACCTGCGCAGCGAACTTCTGGACCTGATCGACAGCGAACGTCCCAAAATGGTGGAAATCGTTCATTGGGCTGCCAGCAATGGAGACCGCTCCGAGAACGGCGACTACCACTACGGCAAAAAGCGGCTGCGGGAAATCGACCGGCGAATCCGGTTTTTGACGCAGAGACTGGAAATTGCGGAAATCAGCAACCCGTCGGTGCACCACGGTAGCGACCAGGTTTTTTTCGGCGCGACAGTTGCCTACGCCGATGGCGAAGGAGTCGAGCGAGTCGTGACCATTCTCGGCATTGACGAAGCCAACAGCGCCCAAGGACAAATCAGCTGGATATCACCTGTCGCCAGAGCGCTGCTCAAATCGCGTGTTGGCGATGAAGTAAGTCTCATGACTCCGCAGGGTGTACAGGCGCTCGAGGTACTGAAAGTGGACTATCCCGCACCGGACAAATCGACAGCGGATTAGCCGGACGATTTGGCGCGTTGCACCCGCAGTACGGAAGGTGTGCGCTTCACGCTGCGCAAGGCGGAAGCCAGGTGGATGCGGTCGCGCACGGCCACGCCGAAGCGCAGGTCCGTGGCGTCATGCGAAGGCTCCTGGCCCATGTCGACATGGGTAATGTCCGCCTCGGCACTGGCCAATGCAGCCGCCACTCGCGCCAGGACCCCTTTCCCATTGGAGACGGTGACCAAGAGGTTTGTTTCAAACGTCCGCACAGGCTCGTCGGACCAGTCCACGGCGATAAAACGCTCGCTGTCACGGTGCTGCAGTCGCTTGGCGACAGCGCAGTCATCAGAATGTATCACCA
>NZ_JBFUGX010000920.1:0-1339 GCF_056402675.1 Polaromonas sp. P3_C2
GCCGTACGCAAGTACGGCTCCGGTCCTCGATGCAACCTCGGGCTGCTCGCTACGGTTTCTTCACACCTTCTGCGCCGCAGTTTTACTTGCTATTGAATCAATAGCTGCTTGCGCTTGTATATAAAGGGCTGCAGGCCATTTCTGCTAAAAATTAAGCGTGATGGTGCCGTACCGGTGCGCCGTTGCGGTTGGGGCACTTGTCTTTGGTGCAGTTAGCGTAGATCGACAGTGAATGATCGGCAATGGTGAAGCCCTTGGCTTTGGCGACGGCATTCTGGCGTTTTTCAATCTCGGCGTCGTAGAACTCCTCGACCTTGCCGCAATCGAGGCAGACCAGGTGGTCGTGGTGCTGGCCTTCGTTGATCTCATAGACCGCTTTACCTGATTCGAAATTGCTGCGGTTCAGCAGTCCGGCCTGCTCGAACTGGGTCAGCACCCGGTAGACCGTGGCCAGGCCAATGTCCGAGCGGTCTTCCAGCAGCACCCGGAACACATCTTCGGCTGTCATGTGGCGCTGTTTGCCCGCCTGGAAGATCTCCAGGATTTTCAGGCGTGGCAGGGTTGCCTTGAGGCCGGTGTTTTTCAGTTCGTCGATGTTGCTCATGGGAAAACTCTCTGGGTGAAACCGCTGTGTAAAGCGGTGGTGCGACCCTTCTGGGCAGGTGCCGGCCGGGGGCCCCCAGCCGCTACAATGAACGATCATATCGCTACACCCCCTCACTATGTCAGCCATGCCTGCAAATCATCGTTACAGCGCCAAAACCGCTTTCCTGCTCCTGGCCTGCACGGTGCTGGCGTCCTGCAGCMGCCTGAGCAACATGAGCAGCAGTTCGATCAACCCGGTCAACTGGGTCACGCCCTACAAGGTGGACGTCATTCAGGGCAATTTTGTCTCCAGGGAGCAAGTTGAGCTGCTTCGCCCCGGCATGACGCGTGAACAGGTCAAGGCCATCATGGGAACGCCTCTGATGGCCAGCCTGTTTCATGGCGACCGCTGGGATTACGTCTTTACGCTGAAGCGCCAGGGCGTGGAGCCCCAGTCGTACAAATACACCGTGTTTTTCAAGGGTGACCAGCTGGAGCGCTTTGAAGGCGACGCCATGCCGAGCGAGACCGAATTCATTGCCAAACTGGGCAACCGACGCAAACTGGGCGATGTGCCCGTGCTGGAAGCCACCGAAGAGCAGCTCACCAAGGYTTCCACAAAGGTCAAAGCCAATCCGGCAGCAGCCACTTCGGCGCCCACCAGTGCGCCAGCGGGCTCTCCGTCTGCCTCCTATCCGCCGCTCGAAAGCCCGAAACAGTGAGCGGGGCCGGCTCAATCCAGGCGACCCAGGCC
>NZ_JBFUGX010000921.1:0-1338 GCF_056402675.1 Polaromonas sp. P3_C2
GGCCCGCTGGCCATTGCGCCCCTGAGCCCGCGGTAACAGATTCCGGGGAAATTTCCGGCTGATCAAGCCGCCGCCAAATCCGTTTTTTGGCCTATGCTTCAGCCCATGTACATGCCGCCCCAATTCAAAGGCGACCGCGCAAAGGCTGCGGCGCTGATCCAGGAACACCCCTTTGCCAGCTTGATCAGTGTCGATGACGCTGGTCTTCCGTATGTCACGCATTTGCCCTTGCATCTGGAAGATCGCGGCGATCAGTTGGTGCTGCTGGGCCATGTGGCCAAGCCCAATGCGCACTGGCGCTACCTGCAGGCACGACCGCAGGCCGTGGCCACCTTTCTCGGGCCTCATGCCTACCTGTCGCCCAAGGTCTACCCGGATCTGGCGCGGGTGCCGACCTGGAACTACCTGGCCGTGCATTGCACCGTGCAGGCCACGCTGATCGAAGATCCCCTGGCAAAAGACCGCCTGCTTAAAAAGCTGATTGGCGACCATGAGCCACCTTACGCCGAGCAATGGCGTGGCCTGGGCGAAGAGTTTGCCCACAAGATGCTGGCCGGTATTGTGGCTTTTGAATTGCGGGTCACCGATCTTCAGTGCAAGGTCAAGATCAACCAGCACAGGCCCGAGTCCCACGCAGCGATGAAGGCCATTTACGCGGCCGGCAATGAAAACGAGCGCGGCCTGGCCAACTGGATGGCCCGCCTGGGCATGGCCGGCACAAGCAACACGTCAACGGAGGCCTGAAATGCGCGCCATGTTCAGCATCGTGAGCTTGTTGGTCGTGTTGGCCATCGTGGGGTTCCTGGTCAAGAAGCAGCTGGGCAGCCAACTGGCCGGCCCGCCGGCGGCCGGCGTGCCTGCAGTCTCTGGCGGCGCCACGCCGCAGGAACAAAGCCGGCAAGTGCAGCAGCAGGTCAAACAGTCCGTGGAAAGCCTGATGCAGCAGCCCCGGCCGTCGCAGGACGACAAGTAATTCAATAAGAAACAGGCTATGGCCCTTGCAGGACGAGCGCAAGCAGCTATTAAAATAATAGCAAATGAATGACATCATCTTCATGCAGCAGGCGCTTGCGCAGGCCCGTCAGGCAGCCGGGTCGGGTGAAGTGCCTGTGGGCGCAGTGGTGGTGCGGCGTGGCGAGATCATTGCCACGGGCCGTAACGCCCCGGTAGACGGGCACGACCCGACGGCCCACGCCGAGATCGTGGCGTTGCGCGCGGCGGCACAGGCGCTGGGCAACTACCGGCTGGACGATTGCGAGCTGTTCGTCACGCTGGAGCCCTGCGCCATGTGCAGCGGCGCCATGCTGCATGCCCGGCTCAAACGCGTGGTGTTTGGCG
>NZ_JBFUGX010000922.1:0-1333 GCF_056402675.1 Polaromonas sp. P3_C2
CTTTCCTCCCTTCCCCCTCTTTTCTCCTTGTTTTCCTCATCCTCCGGCTTCCCGTTGGCGCTGCCCGGCTACCTGTCCCCTTTCGAAAATGACATTCGGCTTGGCCGGTAATCTGATGGTTGTTTCTATTGGTTACGAGTTAACTCTAATTGTTGAATTGAGGCCCCGGTTTTAGCTAATTTCCATTAGTTTCTTCGGATCTTTTGGTGGATTTTCGATGTTTTAATATGTAACTTACTGTTTCAATCACTCCGATTGAAGACTGAAATTCAACTAAATACGGACGTTTATGCGATTTTTCTCACGAAATTTTTGTTTTTATTCACATCTATTGCGTTCGTGTGAAGTAATCGAGGCTCTAAAAGTTGATAAGTAACATAAAGTTACGTCTCAAATACATATCGATGCGCATATGTTGCCGGCCCTACATGGATCTGCCTCCGAGCCAGCCATTTGCCGAGAGTCACGAAAGGACGTTACCCATGAAATCTGCCCTGAAACTTTGTATTTTTGCCGCCGGACTGGTGTTTGGCCAAGCTGTGCTGGCCCAAGCCTCGCCGGTGTCTTCCCAGCTCCTGGCGCAGCGCGTGGAGATGGTGGGCGGCAAGCCCGTGCTCAAGCCCGCCGGCGACGGCAAACCCGGGGATGTCCTGCAGTACAGCGCTACTTACCGCAATACCAGCACCGCTGCAGCCGGCAAGCTTCTGGCAACCATACCGGTGCCTCCCGGCACCACCTTTATCGCGGCAAGTGCCGAACCTGCACAGGCTCTGGCCTCAACGGACGGAAGCATCTTTGCACCCATGCCGCTGACGCGCATGGTCAAGCAGGCCGACGGCAGCGTGCGCAAAGAGCCCGTTCCCCTGTCTGACTATCGCGCCTTGCGCTGGGAAACCGGCACCTTGGCCGCAGGCGCCAGCACCGTGGTCAGTCTGCGTGTGCGCATCGATTCACCTGCAGTCGCACTGGCTGCCAAACCGTGATGAYGGCCAGCTTCCCTTGCAGCTGCGCCTCCCGCCATGCGGGCGGCGCATTTCGCCTTTCCGTTCCCCGTTAATTGTTTGTTGATTCACCGTTGTTAAGTAGCCAGGAGAAAAAGCCATGTATGCCAATCCTTCGAGTCCGCAGCCTTTAGGGTTGCAGCACTTTTTCACCCACTGGATTGTGGGATTGTTTGTCGCGCTTATGCTGGCTCTGGCCGGCCTGGCGGCCCATGCCGCGCCACCGCCGGCGGGCACGTCCATCAGCAACCAGGCCTCGGCCACGTACTCGGATGCATCCGGCATTACGCGCACGGTCACGTCGAACGTGGTGCAGACCACGGTGCAGCAGA
>NZ_JBFUGX010000923.1:0-1330 GCF_056402675.1 Polaromonas sp. P3_C2
GATATGGTCGATGGCATCGTCGGGTTCGAGAAACGGGTCGGGTTGGGACGAATCGGCCATGAAAATCACCTTTTTGCTGTGTGTTCAGACATTGAAAAATGTCTTCAGCACAGTATGCGCCCGGGTGTGCGCGGTGATCAAGGAGCCGTACGGCCCCATCGGCGTTGTGGGTAGCCGTGGATGGCCATGAATAGCCAGGCAGAGCCGGCGGTGCCGGCCCCGTGGCTCAGCTTCAGGCCTGGTTGGCGGCGTTTTCGAGGGCTTCGTCGAGTGCCTTGCACGAGGGCGAGCACACGGCCTGGGACTTGCCCAGCACTTTACGGGTGCCCATCAGGGAGCGGGCGCGGTGCTTGCCGCACATGAAACACGACATCGTGGCAGCGCCAAATGACGTGGTGGCAGCAAACGGTGAGCCCGACACCTTGGACTTGTAGCGCAGGCCGTCAGCGAGTACGGCGGTTTTGGCGTCAGCTCTTGCCATGGTTGGGGTCTTCCTTCAGTTGGGGGTTGATGGGTTTCATGGCCTTTTCAATGGCCTCTTTGGCCTTCAGCTCGGCAGCGAGCGAGGCGTCCAGCGCAGACCGGCACAGGCCCGCATACTGGTAATTGACGTTTTCATACAGCTCTGCCGCAGCCGGGTGCGTGTCGAGCAGCGCGCCCAGCGCCATGCCGGGTTCCACATCGCCCAGTTCGTTGACCAGGTGCAGCACCACGGAGCGGTACTGCTCGGCACCCACCGGCACCGCGCTGTGCTCAAGCCGTTCCAGCAGCTCGGCCAGTACGTGGGTGACCGTGAGGTCGGTTTTGTGGGGATGGGGTTGGGTGGCGTTCATGCAGTGAATTTGGGGCTTCCTTCCCCTAAATCAAGCACTTTGCGGACCAGGTAACCGCCCTTCGGCGGTTGCTGGCCCCCTTTCGGGCTAGCCTGGATCAGCCCTGCGCGCTATATTTTTTATAGCTGCTCGCGCTTGTCTGCTGTGGGTTGGAGGCCTATTTTACCTCTAAACGGCAGGCCCGGAAGCTTTCCCCGGGCTTCCAGAGGCCATTTGGCGTGCCTGCAGGTGTTACCAAACGTCTTTTGAACGCTGTTTAATGGATGAAAAGTAGCTGCAGACCAATGCTGGTAAGCGCAAGTAGCTCCTGATTTGATAGCACCAAAAATACCGCGCAGAGCGTCTACGGTACTTTTTACCCTCCATCGGGCAACCCTTTTGCCGCCAGATGGGCCACCAGCAGCCTGGCCGCCGCCGACAAACCCGCCTCATCCCGAAAGCAGATGGCAAAGCGCCGGCGGGCCCAGGGGTCGGCGAGCGGCATCACACGCAGCCCA
>NZ_JBFUGX010000924.1:0-1323 GCF_056402675.1 Polaromonas sp. P3_C2
CCGTGGGGCTGGATTCACTATCTACAGCCTCAGGCTTGACAGGTGAAAGCGTTGCACGTGCGAGTTGGACCGCGTTAA
Organism: Polaromonas sp. P3_C2; assembly: GCF_056402675.1. Classification (NCBI taxonomy): domain Bacteria; kingdom Pseudomonadati; phylum Pseudomonadota; class Betaproteobacteria; order Burkholderiales; family Comamonadaceae; genus Polaromonas; species Polaromonas sp. P3_C2. Next base: position 79 of record NZ_JBFUGX010000924.1, read on the forward strand.
GGAAACTGGAAATGAGAACTGGTCAGTTGATTGCCCGCTTGGCGGGCCTGGTTATCGCAAGCGGTATAGCGTCGTCCATACTGGCCGCGCAGCTTGTAGTCGGTCAGGTGGCGCCGTTGACCGGTATTGACGCGAGCCAGGGCCGCGCCTATGCAGCTGGAATGCAGTTGCATTTCAACGCCGTGAACAAGGCGGGCGGGGTCAACGGAAACACCTTCATCCTGGCGCGCCGCGACGACGCTGGACGTCCCGATGAAACACTCACCCAAACGCGCGCGCTTCTGGCCGAGGACAAGCCCGTGGTGCTTGCCGGCTATTTTGGAAGCCGCAATATCGCCCAGCTGGTTAGCGCGGGCGTATTTGAGCGCGAGCACATCGTGCTGGTCGGCTTCCGCGCGACCGAACTGAATCTGGACGTTCCGCAACTTTATGGCGTGCGTGCCACATTGCGGGACGAACTTGCAAGAATCACGGCGCATCTGGCGACAGTCGGAATCACCAGGCTTGGCTTGTTTTACGAAAACGGCCCCGGTGCTGCGCCACTCATCGCCGCCGCACAGGAAGCAGCGGCGAATGCCAAGGCCAGGATCGTGCAAAYGGCGGGTTATGACGCTGGGACCAGCCGCGTGACTGCCGCCGCTGACGCCATGCTGCAAGCCTCGCCGCAGGCGATCATCATGATTGCAAGTGGAGGCGCAGCTTCCGGTTTTATTGAGAAATACCGCTCGGCCGGAGGAACGGCTCAGCTGTTTGCACACTCGGGTGCGGACATTGAGCAGATGGCGAAACGGCTTTCTGACGAGCAAATGCAAGGCATCGCGATCGCCCAGGTTACGCCCAGCCCCTACAAACTGACAAATCGGCTTTCCAAGGAGTTCAACGACATCGCGGCAACGGCCGGCGCGCAGGATGTTCCGATCAGCTACGCAATGATGGAAGGCTTCATCGCGGCCAAGGTGATTGTTGAAGCGGCCCGGCGGCAAGGCTCGCGTGTGACCCGTGAAGGTTTTGCTTCCGCTCTGGATGGACTGGACAGCTTTGACCTGGGAGGATATGTCATCGGATTTCGTCCGGGGATGCGCAATGGTTCGCGCTTCGTGGAGATGACGATCGTCAGCGGGAATGGAAGAATCCGGCAATAGAAAAGCAAGGCCGATACCGCTGCTTTGCGCCACTCACCCAATCTTGAGGACGCAGTCAAAGAACAAGGGCCGGAAAAGAGAAAAGGGTTAGCAGATACTTACC
>NZ_JBFUGX010000925.1:0-1317 GCF_056402675.1 Polaromonas sp. P3_C2
CGCTGGGGTCGAAGACCATCATTACAGCCGCTTTTCCAATCTTGATTTCACCGCGGTGAATTACGCCGCCGCCTGGCGCTGGAGTTTTACGCCGGCCTTGCATGGCAACCTGACCTCCGACCGGCGGGAATTTGTCGACAACACGGCCGACGTCCAGAACTCAGGTCAACTCAATCGCCGGACCAACCGCTCGACCGTGTTTGATGCGGAATACGAGCTCGATGGTGCGTGGCGGCTGGTTGGCGGACTTTTCGAACGCACCAGCACCAGCAGCCAGCCCTTCACCTTTGAAGGCGACTCACGAATTCGGGGAGCCGAGGGCGGCGTACGCTATGTCTTCCCCTCGAACACTTCCATGGCTTATCGCTATAAGCGGGGCAACGGTGACTATCCGGGCCGGGTGCCGTCGCCAACGTTTGCGGGGAGCTTTACGGATACTGAGCATGAGGTTCGGCTGGACTGGGCGCCAACCGGAAAAACCACCCTGCGGGCGCGCTTGTCCCACCTCGACCGCGAGCACGATGGATTGGCTGCGCGGGATTTTTCGGGTTTTACCGGCCAGCTTGATGCGACCTGGAACATCACGGCAAAGACAAGCCTTGCCGGAGGCCTGGTGCGGGAACTGGGCAGCTATCAGACTTCTACAGCCAGCTATTACGAAGGCTATCGCTTCTTTATCGCGCCGACCTGGAAGCCCAGCGAGAAGACGGCCGTTCACCTGCGCTATGACCACGGCGCACGCGACTTCCGGGGGCCTTTGCCGGGCTTTGCCGCAACGGACCGCCACGACACCAGCAATCTGGTTTCCCTGGCACTTGAGTGGCAGGCGCTGCGTGCCCTCAAATTGATAGCTTCAGTGCAGCGCGACAGGCGCAAATCCACTGAGCCGGGTTTTGACTACACCAGCAATGCCTTTGGTCTTTCAGCACAAGCGAGCTTTTGATGGAATCCTTCAACCAACCCCGCTTTCAGGCGCCGGCGTGGCCCCAGCCTGCGGCGTCCTTTACAGACATTTTGCTTTCCGAAAAGGCGACAACAAGATGAAATTCATGATTCGTAACTTTCCTCCGGTCTTATTGGCCTTGCTTCTGGCGATGACGGTTCCCGCGTGCGCCCAGCCGGCCGCATCAAGTCAGTCTGCTGCAGTGACAGCTCCGGTTGCGCCCGTTGCACCGGCTGCTGCCGGTGCTGCGGCTGTGCCGACCAACCAGGACTATCGCCTGGGCGCCGGCGATTCCATTGGCGTGCAGGTGTACCAGAGTCCGGATCTCTCGGTCGACGCACGGGTATCTGAAAGCGGCGTGATCAGCTATCCCC
>NZ_JBFUGX010000926.1:0-1317 GCF_056402675.1 Polaromonas sp. P3_C2
GTGCAAAGTCGGGGCGCAGCTTCAGCGCTTCGGTGAACTGGGCTTCGGCTTCGGCATACAGCTTTTCTTTATAGAGCTGCAGGCCGCGGTCATTGGCGCGCTGGGCCAATTGCCGTGCAGAGCTGGGCACCGCCAGCGGTGTGGTGATCTTCTGTTCACCGCCCTGCAGGTCTTTCACCACCACGGTTGCCGTGGGCGGTGCCGCCACCGGCACATCGCTGCCAGCAGTCGGCGCGGCAGCGGGCGGGCGCGTGGCATCCAGCTTGCTGTTCAGCGCAATCGCATCGACAGACAACTGGCTCGTCTGCGCGCTCAAAAACTCCGCCTCTGCCGGCAGCGCAAACACAAAGTCGCCACCTTCCGAGCCCGGCAGGCTGCCAAAGGCCGGCGTCTGCCGCGACACCGACGCCACGGCCGGCGCCACATACGCGGCCAGCTCGGTCGCGGTGATCAGGCCGTCGCCGTTCAGGTCGGCCTTGCCGCCCATGGCCTGCAGCAGCGTCCAGGTAAACACCGAATGCCCGTTCGGCCCGCCGTCGGCCACCAGCTGGTCGGCGCCGCCGGCCGTCAGCATCTGCCGGCCCAGGCGCTTGGCGTTGTCGCGCAGAAAGTTGCCAGAGCCCGCGCCGCGCGTCAGGCCCAGCCCGCTGTAGCAGGCGTCCATCACAAACAGCACATGCTTGGCTGTCAGGCTTTCCGCAATGTTCTGCAGCTCCGTCATCGGCACCGCGTCCGTCGCGATCTTGTTCGGGTCTGAATCTGCCGGAATGATGTAACCCAAATCGCGGCCCGAGCTCAGCTGCCGTGTGGCGCCGTGCCCGGCAAAGAACACGAACAGCCGGTCGTTCTTTTTCATGCCGCTGTGCGCCAGCTTGTCATGAAAGGCGGCCAATATGCCGGTGCGTGTGGCCTCGCGGTTTTCCAAAGAGATCACGTGGTCGGCGGCAAAGCCAAAGCGCTGGATCAGCGTTTCACGAATGGCACGCGCGTCGCGCACCGCGTACTGCAGCTTGGGCCAGCTGGCATAGTCGTCAATGCCAATCACAATGGCCCACGAGTCGCTGTAACCCGGGTTGGCCGCCTGCGGGGCGGGCGCCACGCCAGCGCCCTTGGCCACGGCAAAACCGCTGCCGTCCCAGCTCGCAAACTGGTAGCCGTCGGCCACCAGGCGTTCCAGAATGCCCGGCAGTGCTTTCACCGTGCGTTCATGAATGTCATGAAACAGCACAATGCCGCGGCCTTCTTTTTCTACCGACTTCAGCACGCGTTCCACAATCGAGCTGGGCACCGGGTCGGCCCAGTCGAGCGAATCAATGT
>NZ_JBFUGX010000927.1:0-1312 GCF_056402675.1 Polaromonas sp. P3_C2
AAGACCGTCAAAGACCGTCAGGGCGATCTGACAACCAGGATTGAAACATCTGCCTGGTTCGGTGAGCATCTTCCTCAGATTTGAAGAATAGATCGGCGCCGCCATCGTAGGGCGCAAACGCTGTTTGGCGCTCCGGATTGAAAATTAGAACGGGGCCRGTTTTGTCATCAGCTACCGCGCTTAACAGCAGGTCGAAGTCTCCAGATCGCCAGGTAATGTTGGCCGCAACGAACTGCATYGCATCGTCTTCTTCGCTATCGGCCATCACGTGGGTGAGCGGAAGCTGGTCGAGCGGGCCTTGCTCATCCGGATCCCATGATCGCTTTTCACCGAACTGGGTTGCAAACAGCACGCAATTACTGTCTTGCCCCAGAAGTTCTTGCGCTGTTTCGTTGTAGCGGCGAAGTACTTCCATTCGCTCTTTGTCGGAGTCGGCATATCGCTTTGCCTCCGGTAGGCTGTGTATTCGGACCCACCGCAGTGGGATCGCCTGGCGGCAGAGGAAGCCCGCGGGGCTTGCGTGCGGAAATGCGGTCTTCCATGCGCGCAGAACGTGATCTGGATTCATGCTGGACTTAAGTTGGACACGGTCGGCGGGCGCTGGCAGTCCGCATGGAGGAGAGTATTCGCATTGTTAGGGAGCCGCTTTGTTATTCGCTGAGTGGGTCACCGCTGAAGAAGGACGCGTCCGTTACAGGCCTGCCGAAGGGTTTACCGTTAAAGGTGTGAGTGCAACACCGGCAAAGCGGCGCCATCTTTTCAGGTCCCAGATCGGGGTTGACGATTGCAAGAAGCCCTTTCTCATCCACATACAAGCCGCTGAAGTAGCTTGACTCTCCCATGCGAACAAAGTCTTTCTTCTCGTGTTCATGAAGTGCGACTAGCCAGAAAATCGGCTCGGGTTTGTCTAGCCGGCTTACCGCCTCACGATGCACAGAGTTCCAGTCGGTGCCGATTTTTGACAGAAGAAACCTGAAAAGCGGTGTGTAGTCCAGGCCGCGTTGCTGCTTGCCATGCATGGAGCTGCGCGTCGCCTCCGATTGCACTTCTTTTTTGGTATTTCTCTCGTGGCGAAAATCACCCCCAAAGTGGTGATGTACGCCACGGGCAGTCGTGTTTACTTTGCGAAATAACGGTTCTTTTTGCATTTTTTGGAAGAGGCGTGAAATCTGCCGAAGYCGCTGAAAACGGAAGTACGCGTGTTGGGAACGCATAATTTTATGCGCCTATCGGCAATGTCTCATCTTGATGAAAAATGTGTTGAGACTTTGCTTTAGCGCTGCCAAAAACCCGCAGCGGCAAGATGCTGCGC
>NZ_JBFUGX010000928.1:0-1309 GCF_056402675.1 Polaromonas sp. P3_C2
GTAGCCCTCGTCTTCTTCCATGTAGCCTATGGTGTAGATGTGCACCATGAGCGACACAAAGGTCACCACGCACATCATCATGGCTGTGAGGCCGTCGACCAGGAAACCGATTTCCATTTTCAGGCCACCGACGCTCATCCAGGTGTAGAGCGTCTCGTTGAAGCGCGCGCCGTCAATCGCCACGCTCTTGAGCGTCATGGCCGAAATGATGAAAGCCACCAGCACCCCGAGGATGGTGAGGGTGTGCGACAGGCGCCGGCCTATCCAGTTGCCGCCGAAAGAGGTGCCGAGAATACCGGCCGCCAAGGCGCCGGCCAGCGGCGCCAGCGGGACGGCCAGCAGAGTTGAAGCGTTGAGGGTGGATGCCATATCAGTTTTTCTTCGTCAAGCAAGTTGCGCTGGCAAACAAGGAAGCCATGCCAGGGCCGCCACGGAACCGGCTCTGCCGGGCCGTCAGCGGCGCCCCCTTGAGGGGGAGGCGGCCGGAGGCCGCTTCGGGGGGGAGCGTCATCTTTAGCCCTGGAGCGTGTTGAGTTCGTCGACGTTGATGCTGGACTTGTTGCGGAACAGCAGCACCAGGATGGCCAGGCCTATGGCCGATTCGGCCGCAGCGACGGTCAGGATGAAGAACACAAATACCTGGCCGGCCATGTCATTCAGGTAGTACGAGAAGGCCACAAAATTCATGTTGACCGCCAGCAGCATGAGCTCGATSGCCATSAGCAGCACGATCAGGTTCTTGCGGTTCAGGAAGATGCCGATSACCGACAGCGCGAACAGCATCGCGCCCAGCGAAAGAAAATGTCCCAGTGTGAGCGTCATGGCTTCTTTTCCTCGGCAGGTACTGCAGCCGGAATGACAGCTGGTGCGGCCACAACGGATTTCATCTTGACCAGGCTTACACGGTCAGCGCGCTTGACCCGTATCTGTTCTGAAGGGTTCTGGTATTTGGAGTCCTTGCGTGCACGCAAGGTCAGCGCGATGGCCGCAATGATGGCCACCAGCAGAATCACCGCGGCAACTTCCAGCGGATAGAGGTATTCGGAGTACAGCAGTTTGCCGAGCTCCTTGGTATTGGAGATCTGCGCGCCTATCTGGCCCGCGGCGGTCGCGGCCTTGGGTGGCTCACGAAAACCGCCCATCAGCACGTAAGACATTTCCAGCGCGATGATGGCGCCCACTGACCCGGCCAGCGGGAAGTGCTTCCAGAAGCCCTTGCGGACACTGTCAATATTGATGTCCAGCATCATCACGACGAACAGGAAGAGCACCATCACAGCACCCACATAAACCAGCACCAGCGTAATGG
>NZ_JBFUGX010000929.1:0-1308 GCF_056402675.1 Polaromonas sp. P3_C2
ACGATGCCATCATCATCCTGGATCCGGTTAACCTGCCCGTCATCCAGAACGCCATGGCCAAGGGCGGCAGGAACTGGATTGGCGGCAACTGCACGGTGAGCTGCATGCTGATGGGCGTGGGCGCGCTGTACAAGGCGGGCCTGGTCGAATGGATGACCAGCATGACCTACCAGGCGGCGTCCGGCGGCGGCGCCCAGCACATGCGCGAGCTGCTGACCCAATATGGCACGCTCAATAGCGAAGTCCGCGCCTTGCTGGACGATCCCAAATCAGCCATCCTGGAAATCGACCGCCGCGTGCTGGCCAAACAGCAATCACTGAATAGCGATGAGACGGCCAATTTCGGCGTGCCGCTGGGTGGCTCCCTCATTCCCTGGATCGACAAGGACCTGGGTAACGGCATGAGCAAGGAAGAATGGAAGGGCGGCGCGGAAACCAACAAGATCCTGGGCCAGGGTGCTGGTTTCGGCACGGCTGAAACGCCGGTCGACGGCTTCTGCGTGCGCATAGGCGCGATGCGCTGCCACAGTCAGGCCCTGACCTTCAAGCTGAAGAAGGACGTGCCGTTGGCCGATATCGAGGCCATGATCGCCGCAGACAACCAGTGGGTCAAAGTTGTGCCCAACACGCGTGAGGCCTCGATCAAGGACCTCACACCCGTCGCCGTGACGGGCACCATGCAGATTCCGGTGGGTCGCCTGCGCAAACTGGCCATGGGCCCCGACTACCTCGGTGCTTTCACCGTGGGCGATCAGTTGCTCTGGGGTGCGGCCGAACCGCTGCGCCGCATGCTTCGTATACTGCTTCAGGGGTAAATAATTCGGGGTGAGCGGTTGCCAACATGCGGCCACTCATCCGTAACCACTTGTTTCCGTGCGTTGTCGTCTGACAACATCCTGAACATGTAAGTTGATGCTAACTCGATGTGTCAAAACTTAAGTGGTGTCTTAGCTTGTCAGCCTAATGCCTTGATGTTAAGGTTGTTTTTCGAAAATTCGCATCGAGGTTTTTGTGCGCTTAAGCAGAATAAAGTTACATGCAGACCGAGCACTGGAGGCTCCCAACCCCATGAATAAACGCGGTCGTTGGCGTATTGGCGCCCTGGCGAGTGCCATTGCATTGCTGGGCAGCCTGGCAAGTCTTGAAGCCCATGCGCTTGCGCTGGGCCGGATCACCGTTCAATCGGCGCTGGGTGAACCCCTTCGCGCCGAAATCGAGATCACGGACCTCAAGCCCGATGAAGCAGCCAGCCTTCGGGCCGGTGTTGCACCGGCAGAAGCCTTCAAGGCAGCAGGCATGGAATACGGC
>NZ_JBFUGX010000930.1:0-1307 GCF_056402675.1 Polaromonas sp. P3_C2
GACCCGAGCTACGCCGATCACATCCAGACCTATGGCAAGGGCGCGCTGAAAGCGCATGCGTTGGAGCACGGCGCCCAGCCGATTCCCGGCGCGGTCGAAATGCTGTCGCGCCTGTATTGGTACACCATCGAATTTGGCCTGATGCGCGACAAACAAGGCAACGATGAAGTCCGCGCCTACGGCGCCGGCATTCTCAGCAGCCCCGGCGAACTGGCCTGGAGCGTGGAGTCTGCAGAGCCCAGGCGCATCGCGCTGCGGGACAATGCCGACCTGCTGCGCTGCATGTCGTCGACCTACAAGATCGACAGCTTCCAGCAGCAGTATTTTGTGATCGACAGTTTTGAAGCGCTGCTGCGGCTGACGGAGCCGGACTTCACGCCGTTTTACAAGACGCTGGCGCAACAGGCTGCACAGCAAAAGACTCTCAGCCTTGCTTGAGCCGGCCCGGCACTATCTGAGTAAGCCGCCTGACACAGCCCCTGATCACCTGATCAAAAGTGGTCACCGGTGGTTTCTATGATGTGCGGCTAACCAAAAGATTAGACTTGACCGGCATGAGCACGCAGCCGGCTACAGCGGCAGCTTGCATCCTGTCGTGTCGCTGCGAGGCGTTTTCGCACGCGAAGGACCAACAATGCCGCGCCGCCTTGCGGCATCCGACCTACCAGCCCCTAATCTCACAACGCGAGGTTTTTGTGAACTATTGATTGATGTTCACTCCTCTGAATGACCGACAATTCAACACTGATACAACACTGCGAGGCAACAGAGGAGCCCGTAGCACATCAGGTGTTTATTACGCGCACTTCCTCCTACAAAATGAGGAGGTAAAAAATTGTTACACCGCTTACGATGCACTCCCTAATGGAATTACCGGCACACATGAACCGAAGCACGAAGGTGCTGCTGGTCATGGATGTGGTGGAGTCCGTCAGGATCATGGAGCAGGATCAAGATGGTTTTGTGCGGCGGTGGCAAGAACTGGTACAGCAGATTGAGCAGCAAATTCTGCCGCTGCATGGCGGGCGCATCGTCAAAAGCCTGGGGGACGGTTTAATGCTGGAATTTGCCGGCGCCCAAGGGTCTGTCAAAGCAGCCTTCGCTATTCAGCACTTCTGCCAACGGGCCAATGCTGCCTTCCGCCCAGAGCAACAGATGCATCTGCGCATGGGCGGCCATTTGGCGAGCTTTGTGACCGACCAGCATGACATTTACGGCACAGACGTGAATTTGACAGCGCGCGTCTGTACTTTGGCGGGGCCCGGTGAGATAGTCGTGACGTCCGATCTACGTGATCAAGTCTCGTC
>NZ_JBFUGX010000931.1:0-1302 GCF_056402675.1 Polaromonas sp. P3_C2
AGCTCCACCAATTGCGGAATGTCGCCCAATGTAGGTGGTGCGATTTTCACGCGGCAGATCCATGCAATTGAACAACCGGCGATTGCGCAGCCTGCTCCCACTGCACCTGAGCAGCCAGCAGGGCGTCATGCGAATCTTGACCGTCAATCGCTTCAATGCTGATCAACGGTGTTGTGTCTTGGGCTCCAGTAACAGTGTTTATCATTTGCACCATCAGCAAGGCCATATGCTCTGGCGTGAGCGGCACAGCCACTACAGAGGTCGCAACAGGTTCGACCAGCGCAACCGAAATAGCATCACCATTGGGCTGTGCGATAGCGGCCGCCGTCGAAGCGCGACCAGCCTCAGAAGCATTCATAGCCGCTAACGTACCTGGCAAGCGAGCGGTTTCATCAACCGCAAACGCCACATCACCCACAGCACCCGTGCGACCATCCGACCACGTAAAGCGAGATTGCCCCAGCTCAGTGACACCGTCCAACTGCCGGATTTGATGGTCGCTTGTGAGACCAATTTGAGTGATGCCGATTTCGTCCAAGGTATGAAACTCGCCCAGAGAGCTCACGCCATTGCCATCAGCATCTTGCCAAACCCCGAATTCCCGCCAACGTGCATCCAACCGGCTCAGCAAGGCGTCGCCATTGCTGTCAAAAGTGGCAAGGCCTTCCAGGTCAGTACGCGAACCGGCGAGGTAGCTTGTAAAAGATATTTCATCAAAACGATCAATCACCCGGTCGGCGCCTATGTCACGCACCAACAAACCGTCGTCGGTCGACACCCACGCCAAGTGCTCTCGCCAGCCGTCGCTATTAACATCGAAATAGGCTTTGGAATCGTCCAGGCCCACGTATTGCAAGCCATTACCATTCAGGTCCAGCGTGACAGGCTTTTTACCGCCGCCTCCACCACTTGCGTTAGAACCCATATGCACGGTATTGATGGCAACGGTGGTACCGGCACCGCCGCTGTCAGTCACATTGATGCTGAAGGGATCAGCACCGCTGTAGCCATCGCCTCRCTGGCTGTAATACTGCCACGCGCCCGTCTCACTGACCCAATAGGAGCCAGCCTGGGTGTGATCGATCGAGTCCGGCGCGTTTGCCGCTGTGTACAGGTTGGCCCAGGCATGGCCATGCTGTGCCGATGCACTCAGTCCAAAACTAAGTTGATCTGAATTTCCGTCCGGGTCAAAAGCCACCACACCGCCGTTTTGACGATACGGATCATCGTCCAGATAGCCCGATTCGCCACTCGTAAACGTTGCATCCTGATTATCAAAACCGACTGGGCGCAGGTGACCGT
>NZ_JBFUGX010000932.1:0-1302 GCF_056402675.1 Polaromonas sp. P3_C2
ATCCTGGCGACCTGCGGATGTCTTTCCAGTTCCTTCACCGCCGCCAGCGGCACGTTGCCCGTCGGTACGTCAAGGTGAAACACACCTGACAGGATCAGCTGCATCGGGCTGCCCTTGGCGCCCACCACCACATCGATGCCGGCCACGTCACGGTCAAACGCCTGGCTGATCTGGTGGCTGACGAGCAGCAGAAAGGTAATGGAGGCCAGCCCCAGGGTGAGCAGCAGCAAATTCAGCGCCGCCGCCAGCGGCCGCGACCACAGGTAGCGCCATGAAAAAACAACGGTCTTGAATGCTATCGTTTTCATAGCTGCTCGCGCTCGACCAATAAGGACTGCAGGCCCTTTTTATCCTTAAAAAAGGCCAAAACACGTGCATCGTGCGTGGCAATCACCAGCGTGGCGGCCTGCTGCTGCGCCGCGCTTTGCAGCAAGGCCAGCGACGCCGCAGCCGCGTCGTCGTCCAGGCTGGCCGTGGGTTCATCGGCCAGGATCACGCGCGGCTTGAGCAACACCGCACGCGCCAGCGCTACACGCTGTGCCTGCCCGCCTGATAGTTGGGCCGGCTTGCGATCAGCCAACGCGCGCACGTCCAGCGCGTCCAACGCTTCGGCAATTCGGCCTTCATCATCCGGCTGGCCGGCGGCCCACTGCGCCATGGCCAGGTTGCCGTGCACCGTCAGCGCCGTGCTCAGGTGAAGTTTCTGCGGCAAAAAACCAATGGTTTTTGCCCGCCACGCGTCACCTGCACGTCCACCCAGCGCCTTGATGGACTGGCCGGCCACCGTGATGTCGCCCTCACTGGGCGCCAGCAAACCCGCCGCCAGCGCCAGCCAGGTGGATTTGCCCGAGCCCGACGCACCGCGCAGCAGCAAGGTGCCACCCTGCGCGACGTCCACGTCCGCAAAGCGCAGCTCGGGACCATTGGTGTAGCGGTAAGCCAGCTGGCGGGTACTGATCATGAAGAAGCCGCGCCGGTGGCGCAGTCGGCGCACACGCCCCGCACGGCAAAGTCCATGCTCATGCCCTGGTAGCCCAGCGCCTTCAGTGCCTCCAGCGCGGTCTGCGCGGCGCGCTCCAGGTCTTTGGTGCTGGCCTTGAGGGCGCCCGAACGCTTTCCCGACAGCGCACCCGACAAGGGGCTGTCGCGGTGGCAGCTCTGGCATTCAAAGTGGGGAATGGCATGCACGCTGCTCGGCATGGCCTGGTAACGGCGCACGCGATTGGCGTCCACGCGGCACAGCAGCAAGCCCACCTGCGTGAGCCGGTCGATCAGCCGGTACAGCGTGACGCGGTCCAGTGT
>NZ_JBFUGX010000933.1:0-1293 GCF_056402675.1 Polaromonas sp. P3_C2
GCGCTGACGCTGGCCGCCCGCGAGGGGCTGGACAACATGGTCTGGGTCGTCAACTGCAACCTGCAACGGCTCGACGGCCCGGTGCGCGGCAACGGCCGCATCATCGACGAGCTGGAAAAGCTTTTTGCCGGCGCCGGGTGGAATGTCATCAAGCTGGTCTGGGGCAGCGACTGGGACGGCCTGTTCGCACGTGACCTGACGGACGCGTTGGCCAAAACTTTTGCGCAGACGGTGGACGGCCAGATGCAAACCTTTGCCGCCAAAGACGGGCGCTTTAACCGCGACAACTTCTTCGGCCAGAACGCTGAACTCGCACGCCTGGCCCAGGGCATGACCGATGAGCAGATCGACCGCCTCAAACGCGGCGGCCACGACCTGGTGAAGATCCATGCCGCCTACGCCGCGGCGGCCAGCCACCAGGGCCAGCCCACGGTGATCCTGGCGCACACCAAAAAGGGCTACGGCATGGGAAGCGCCGGCCAGGGCAAAATGACCACGCATTCGCAGAAAAAATTCGACGGCGAAGAGCTGATCGAATTTCGCAACCGCTTCAATTTGCCGCTGTCTGACGAGCAAGCCAAAAACCTGGCCTTCTACAAGCCCGCCGCCGACAGCGCCGAGATGCAATACATGCACGCCAAACGCGCAGCACTGGGCGGCTATTTGCCGCGGCGTGAAACGGCGGCCGACATCGTGAACATCCCAGCCCTGCCCTCTTACGCGCAATTCGCGCTCGCTGCCGACGGCAAAGAGATGAGCACCACCATGGCCTTTGTGCGCATGCTGGGCGGCCTGCTGAAAGACGCGGCCTTGGGCCCGAAGATCGTACCCATCGTGGCCGACGAGGCGCGCACCTTCGGCATGGCCAACCTGTTCAAGCAGGTGGGCATTTACTCCAGCGTGGGCCAGCGTTATGCGCCGGAAGACATCGGCTCGGTGCTGAGCTACCGCGAGGCGCTCGACGGCCAGATCCTGGAAGAAGGCATCAGCGAAGCCGGTGCCATGGCCAGCTGGACGGCCGCGGCCACCAGCTACAGCGTGCACGGCCTGGCGATGCTGCCCTTCTACATTTATTACTCGATGTTCGGCTTTCAGCGTGTGGGCGACCAGATCTGGGCCGCCGCCGACCAGCGTGCCCGCGGCTTCCTGCTGGGCGCCACCTCGGGCCGCACCACGCTGGGCGGCGAAGGCCTGCAACACCAGGACGGCACCAGCCACCTGATCGCCGCGACCATTCCCAACTGCAAGGCCTACGACCCGGCCTTCGCCGGCGAGCTGGCCGTGATCCTGGAC